>NZ_AZRL01000003.1:212500-259690 GCF_002895525.1 Petrotoga olearia DSM 13574 | reverse complement strand
CTTTCACCCCGCTCCCCACCCATATGAAAGAGAAATCAATGTTTCGTCCCGAAGCCCGCTACTATTCCTATAGTTCAATTTCCAATTCATTAATTTGGTCGACAATTTTAGCAGCCTTTTTTATAAATTGATCATGAATAGATTTGAAATCAATATCAAGGATACGGTCTGCAGGAACCTTGAATACGGCTAATGACGGTGCTTTAATTTTCATTTCTGGAAGTTTGTATGAATTTTTTAAAAAATCGTATTGTCGCAACACTTTTTCTTTTAATATTCGTCCAATTTCTATATATATGGATACTTCAGAGCCGTTTATATGTTCTGGAACTTTAAATAAAACGTGAATATCATTTAAATACGGAAAATAAAATATGTCGTTATCCCATTGTTTATAGTGTTCAATTATGAATTTTAATTTTTCCTCTGTTATATTCTGATTGAGAGAAATGTATTCTTCCCCTTTTAATTTTTCGGAAAATATGAGTTTTTTTATGAGCCTTTCGTTCCCCCATACCCTGTACGATGTAATTTTAAAAGGTGATTGTACAATACCAAACGTTACATTAGGTTGTACTATTTTGTTGTATTTCCGTGATAACTCTGTGTATTTTTTTACTAGTATTTCAGAATCGTTGTAGTACGTAGGGTATAGGACACTCATAACCTTTCCAGGTTTATCAGGTCCAATAGTTTCAAAAACCCTTCCATCTTCATCTATAAAAACACAATAGACTGGAAATTTGTCTTCGCTATCATAAACACTGCCAAAGAAGAAATGTTGAAATTCATCCGCTAATAAGTTTTTGTATTTATTTAAGTAATTTTTGGCGAATTCAATTAGTTCTTTCAAATCATTTCTCTCCCAAACTTTCTTTTATTCTTTTGGCGATTTTTTCACTTTTAACGACTTTAGATATTTCTTCAGTTGATGCCTCTAATACTTTTTGGACTCCGCCAAAATACTTTATCAATTCTTTTTTCCTCTTTGGACCTATACCGTAAATATCATCTAGTTTTGTTTTTTCAAAACGTTTACTTCTAAGACTTCTATTAAAGCCTATAGCAAATCTGTGCGTTTCATCTCTTACGTATATAAGTAATCTTAACACCGGATGATCCAAAGGCAAGTGAAGATCGGGTATGTCACCTGGTAAAACTATCCTTTCGTCTTCTTTGGCAATACCTACAATATCCACATCTTGTAAAGAGTAATCAATTTCTTTTAGTGCTTCAACAGCTGAATTTACCTGTCCTTTTCCTCCATCAATAAATAAAAGATCGGGTAATTCATGTTTTTGATATCTTCTTTTTATAACTGTTCTAATACTTTCAAAGTCGTCAGGAGCTTTTATATTATCTAATCGATACTTCCTGTATCCTTCTTTGTTGGGCTTCCCATTTTCAAAACGCACTAGGGATGCTACAGTATACAATCCTTGTAAATGAGATATATCTATACCTTCAATAATTTTAGGTTCTTTCTTCAATGAAAGTATCTCTTTTGCCTGCTTTAAAGCATAGCTTAAATCTTTTTGCCTTTTGATTTCTTCTTGTAAATTTGCATATGCCATTTCATATATTTTAGAACTTTTACCTATTTTCTCAATTCTTTTCAAACCTTTCTCTTTTAAAAAATCCATTATTTCTGAAGAAATTTCTTCTTCGTATAGTGTAGATATCAAAGAAGGTGGATCATTCTTTCTAACAATATAGTATTGATACAAAAAATCTTCCAAAGTCCCTTCCATTGTAAAGGAAAGCTTTGAGATCAAGTATCCTTTTCTTACTATTAAAACTAAATAAACGGGGGATTCATACATTATTATATCTATATTTTTTCCGTTTTTGTATTCAACCGCTACTTCTTCAAACAAATTTTCTAATTTGAACAATGTGTCACGCATTTGAGCAGCTTTTTCATAATTTTTTATTTTGGCATAATCTTTCATAGATATTTGAAGATAGTTTTTCACTTCTGCAATATCTCCTGACAAAACTTTTTTTACTTTTTCCACCGATTCTTGATATGCCTTTTCGTCTACTTCCTTGTAACATGGACCATAGCATCTGCCTAAATGGTATAGGAAGCAAGGCTTGCTTTTTCTGCTTAAATCCCTATCACAACTTCTAATCTTATAAACACTTTGTAGTACCTCTATTACATCTTTTACAAATTTCACATCAGAGTATGGTCCATAGTATTTACCTTTTTCTTCTTTTTTTGTACGAATATATTTTATCTTGGAAAATTGTTCATCTGTAACTAAGATATATGGATACACTCGTGTATCTTTTAACATTATATTGTATTTTGGTTTATGTACATAGATGAGATTGGCTTCTAAGATGAATGCTTGATTCTCATTTGAAGTTATTATATAGTCTAAATTCGTAGCGTTTTCGAGCATTTCATAAGTTTTTTCATTTCCTATATAATTTTTCTTATTAAAATATGAAGAAACTCTATTTTTTAAGTTTTTGGCTTTACCTATATATAATGGATCACCTTTATTGTTTTTAAAAATATATACCCCCGGTTTTTTAGGGATACTTTTTAAAATTGATCTGTCTATCAAAGGGTGTTTCACCTCCATTCATTAAGGGGCTTCGCCCCTTAAAAATCCCAAAATCAAAGTATATTTTACAAAAGCTTTTTGCATAAGGCAGCAAAAGGGCTTCGCCCCTTAAAAATCCCAAAATCAAAGTATATTTTACAAAAGCTTTTTGCATAAGGCAGCAAAAGGGCTTCGCCCCTTAAAAATCCCAAAATCAAAGTATATTTTACAAAAGCTTTTTGCATAAGGCAGCAAAAGGGCTTCGCCCCTTAAAAACCCCAAAATCAAAGTATATTTTACAAAAGCTTTTTGCATAAGGCAGCAAAAGGGCTTTCCCCCCGGGTGTTCTAAAACTTGATTTAGCGCCCCTTCGCCCCGCAGCCCACCCATCTAAGGAAGGACCTGCGGTCCCTAAACCCAGCAGGGAAGCCCTTCGCCCCTTAAAATCATAATTTTTCGCATTTTTTGTCGTCACAATAATTCTTACCAATATAACGATCCACTATTTCTCCCACGGGATTGTTCTCCCCAACTAAATAAGATGCATAGTGTAAATGTAAACACTTTATAGTAGAAAAATTCTTTATTCCACCTATTCCCGTTTCTTTTAGTTTCTTTATTATATTTTTAGATAGAGAATTTAATTCTCCCTCTAATATCTTCATTCTTTTTTCAATCTCTTCTTTGTGAGCACGAATCATTTGCATTCTTAATTCTGGATCATTTTGTATAATTTTTTCTATTTCAGTTATTTTTCCTTGAGCTTCCAATTTTGAAACTTCTTCCACTAAATAAGGACATGTTAACCAATAAAGAGTCGGAAAAGGTTTTCCATCTTTTAAAGGGAAACTCTTTATTACTTGAGGATAGCCGTAAATGCATCTTTCTTCTACATTTAACGCATTACTAACAATACGTCCCAATTGTTTTTCAATTATTTTTAAGTCTTCTTTTGAAACATCAGGGCTATCCAAGAACCGTCCTCCGTTCTATCTTTCAACACTAAATCGACTTCTTTTGCTTGCTCCATAATAGACCTTTCTTTACTTTCAATTATACCAGAAAAGATGACAAATCCATTTTCTTTAAGTACTTTATCAAATTTAGGATCTTTCATTAACTGTATCAATACTTCAGCCACAATATTAGAAACTAATATATCAAAACTTTCATTTTCTCCCACTACGCTTAATAAATCGGATAATCTTATTTCAATATCAACGTTATTTAAAATGGCTGTTTCTTCGGCTTTTTCTATAGACAGATTATCATTATCTAAAGCACACACACGGTTAGCCCCAAGCTTTTTAGCTAAAACCGATAGTATCCCACTTCCTGTTCCTATGTCAATAACATCTTTGCCTCTACAGTCAACTTTTCTTAAAAGTTCAGCTGCCAGTTTGGTTGTTGAATGTAATCCTGTACCAAAGGCACTTCCCGGTATTACGTTCAATACTATTCCAGATTTTTCTACTTTTTTATCAGAAAAAGGATTTACCCAGACCCCATCTATAAGTTGAAAAACATCTATTGTTTTTTTCCATGAAAAAAATCTGCAGGGGACTCACCAGGAAATGGGCTTCCGCCACACAGCCTTACGGCAGATAAGGAAGCGGTGAGAGGAATGCAGAATCTCTCCTCCTTTTAAAATATTTGATATCCATAACCGTCATTCTTTTGTAGTAATGTAAGATATTTTGGATGTACATCACCAACACCATTTAATAAAAAGCTTGGTCTATGTCGTATTGCAATTCGTCCAATATGGATACCTTTATTTTTCCCTTTTGGTACATTTGCTAAGACTATGTCGCCTGTTTTGTATCCCATATATGTTCGTTCTTTTGGGCGATAACTCTTTGGAAACCCATATTTATCTACAAAACATATTCTACGCATTCCATGACCCATCGCTGTGATTTCTAAGACTTGCATATCAGGTTCGAGTTGAACGTTATAACCACTTTCTCCTACACAAGCTGCATCTATCCAATGTTTTTTGGAATAATTTTGCATCTCACGATTGTATTTTGTCTGTCCACCAGTTCCTACTTCGATAGGTAATCCTTCTTTCTTCAACTGGTTAAACAGATACCAACGTGTAGCATTAACTGATGCTACATCTTTGAGGGGCCCCTTTGCTCTTGCCTTTATTTGGTTCAATTTTTTAGGATTGTTAGCTAGAAACTCATCGATAGATTGATTATTTTTCTTCTGATTGCATTCGTGGCAAGCTAATGTTAGGTTACTTATTCTGTCACTTCCACCTTTAGATTTTGGTACGATATGTTCTATTTCTAACGGTACATTCTCTTTACCACAATATACACATTTTCTACCCCATTTTTCGAGGAGATACTCTTTTACTTCATATCCATACAATGTTCCTCGTTGATACTCTACCCCCTTAATCTCTGGATTTTGTAGCTTTTGAGTATCAAAACGGACTAACTCCATTGAAATACTCGTAACTGGAGAAAAACGTCGAATACGTTTAACCCATGTAAGAATGTTTTCTGCACGACTTATGAGACTAGGTGGCAACCAACCTTCCTTTCTCTTCCTATTCAAAAATCGTGGCTTTCGGTATCTTGTTTTTCGATTTCTGCGAGAACGTCTTACACCTCTACGAGTATCTAAATTTTTTTTAATTACATGTCCTCTGTGATAAATCACAGATGCCCAAATAACTTTCTTACCACGTTTAAAATCTGCTACTAAAGCAACTCCAGTATACTTACTGCCAGGATCGATTTTAACCTGTATAGGTTGAGTATCTCCACCTTCACGATCTTTCAGAATAATTGTGAATGGATGATATCGAAATACTGCTGCTTTCCCTTTCTTCAGTAACTCTCTTGCCCTAGCAGGATGGCATGGCATAAGCGGTTGTTTGTTTTTATCTAACACAAAAACTCGTTGTACAGATCTCTTTTCCATGGAAGTTACCTTCCTCTCCCTTTCGGGTTAAAGTGAGCCTCGCCAATGTTATTCTGGCTTTTTGCGTTCAACACACTGGCTTCAACCCCGTATGCCTGTTTAATGTTGAACGACAGGGCTTGGAACTGGCTCGGGCATTCCAAGGTGTCATGGCCAGAATAACGTAGCCCGATAGCTGTTCAGCCCTGGCTGAGGCTGGTCAACTCCGAGGCTTCAAGCCTCCGTCTTTAGACGGGGGTTGTTGACTCTTCTAACCATTTTGATTCTTCAGTAATTTTCTTAGAAAGTAATTTTAAGCCAAACTTAGAAAATAAATCCAAAATATCTTTGATTTGCTCTTCTGTCTTAACATAAATCTTCAAAAAGGTTTGGGAACTTTCTACATCTTCCTCAATGTAAAAGGAATTAAATCCATATTTTATGAACTGATCTATTATCTTTTCTTCTTCGTTAGGTTCTAATTCATATACATATTCGTAATATTTATCCATCTTATTCTTTCTCCATTAATTTGTTAATTTGGGGAATTCGGGTAAGTAATAATAGCATGATCAAAGCATTTAAAAAGAATGACACTACATAGCCACCTAATCGAGGAGGCATGAGAACGGTATATGGAATACCAAATGCATTGTGAAGGAAGAAAGGTGTTAATGTTATACCTACCACCTCACCTAAACCACAAGAAATAGCTAATGACCAATAATTTATTCTTCTCTTAAAAAAGTACCAAAAAACTATACCTGGAATCAAACCATGTAAAGCCGAAGTCAACGTAAACTGAGGAAGAAACGCCCCCATTGGATTTATCCAATAACCAATCAAATCAGATAAACCACCAACAAGAAAACCATCTAAGGGTCCAAAAATAAAGGTAGAAAGAAACACAGGAATCGTTCCAAACCCAAATCTAATAACTTCAACATTACCTATGGGAATCCTAATCGCTAATAATCTAGACAAAAGTATAGATAGAACTATAAACAAAGAATTCATTACTAACCTATAGGTTCTATTCTTTTTATCCATAAATTCGCTCCTTAATGGATTATAAGCATGTTTTTTGTAAAGAACCTTAATACTTCTTTTATTTCTTCACTCCAAAGAAACCAATTATGGTCTCCGGGTTTTATAAAAAGACTTGAAGCTATGCCATTCAATCTTAATTCATGGTGCAGTTCAGAAACACCTAAATATAGGTAAAAATAATCCTCACTTCCACAAGAAAGATAAACTGGGAGTTCTAACTCGCTTTGTTTCACGTTTTCTATATAATTAAAAATATTTTCTTTTTCCCATAACTCCGGGTCAAAAGGCCAACCAAAAGCATCATGATAGTAATCTTCTCTGACATTAACTTCGTTCCCATCTAAATCAAACTCTTTTTCAGGAGGTGCCTCTTTGGTTATCCCACCACTTAAGCTTGCAACAGACAAAAACAAATCAGGATACTTAAATGCCAACCTTAAGGCACCGTATCCTCCCATAGATAGACCAGCTATGAACCTTGATGAACGCTCGCTATAAACCTTGTACTGAGTTTCTATATGTTGAATAAGATCTTCTATCAAGGCGGTTTCATAGTTCACACCTGTTGGAGAGTTAACGTACCAACTGTTCTTAGCATCTGGCATTACGGCTACGAAAGGAGGAATTTCATTGTTATTTATCATTAGATCCAAACTTTGGTCTACTCGACCTTTTCTTAGCCAACTTATTTCGTTTCCCCCATGTCCATGTAACAGATAAACAGTGGGATATTTCCTGGTTTCAATGTCGTATTTGGGTGGGAGATAAATAGAATATTTCATTTGACTTTTAAGTGCTTGGCTATAAAATGATAAAGATTCATAGACTTTTCCATATGTCAAGTGTGGACACCCCTTTTTCTATATATTAAACGCTCGTGTAGATAGTCTTTACAACTTCTCCATACAATGGACCCGGTGTAATCTTGTTGATCTTTACTTTCAAAAATTCCCCATTCAAATCTTCTTTGCTTTCGAAGATTATTAATTTATTGTTCATAGTTCTTCCCATGTAGGTACTATTTTTACCAGCTTTTCCTTCTTGAATTATAACAACTTCTTGTTCAAGATACTTTTCATTTTCTTCAAGGTTTATTCTTTTTTGTAACTCCATGAGATACTGCAATCTTTTATTTTTTATATGTTTAGGGACATCGTCATTTTGATATTTATAAGCTATGGTCCCTTCTCTTGGAGAATATTCTGCAATATTTATCCTTTCAAATCTACATTTCTTAATTAGATCAACCGTTTCTTCAAAATCTTCATCTGTCTCCGAAGGGAAACCTGTTATAAAATCACTGGAAATTGTAACATTAACTACTTCTTTTTTAATCTTATTCACAAGTTCAATGAACTCTTCTTTTGTATATTTTCTATTCATTGTCTTTAGAATCTTGTTGCTTCCTGATTGAGCTGGAAGATGAAAATAATTAGCAGCCTTTTCCTCGTTAGCAACAGTCTGTATCAAAGAGTCTGTTATATCAGTTGGATAAGAAGTTAAAAACCAAATTCTTTTTATTGAATCAAATTCTGCTGCCTTTTGTATGAGCAGGTCCAATTTGGATTTTTTATCCCCATAGTCCTTGCCATAGGAATCAACATTTTGACCCAATAAGGTAATTTCTTTGTACCCCTTTTTTGCATAACTCTCTACTTCTTTTATTATATCTTCCATAGGCCTACTTTTTTCAAAACCTCTGGTGTAAGGAACTATACAGTATGTACAATATTTGTTGCATCCATATATAATAGTAATCCAAGCATGGTGTTTACTTGATGGTATCTTCGGGATATCGAAGCTGACATCATTCAATTTGTCGCTAAAATCAGCGAATCTTTCTCCTTCTAGTGCCCTTTTTACCAAATTCGTTATGTCTACCACATTTCTAGTGCCAAAAACAAAATCTACCTTTTTAAACCTATCAAGTATATGCTCCCTTTCCTTTTCTGCAGAGCAACCACCTACACCCAAAATTAAATTCTTTTTTTCTTCTTTAAGTTTCCCATAACCACCTATGGCTCCAAACATCTTATTTTCTGCTTTTTCTCTAACCGAACAGCTATTTATCAATATTATATCTGCCTCTTTTGGATTTTCTGTCCATTCGAAGCCTTCTTCCTTCAAAAGACCTGCCATTATTTCACTTTCGTTTATATTCATTTGACAACCAAATGTCCTTATGTAAAATTTCAAAATCATCACCTCTTATAAAAAAACCGGGAGCAATCCCCCGGTGTTTATATTCAACAAAAATTAAAATTTCTCTTCTTCGTCTTCTATTTCTGAAGGTATAAATTCTTCTTCCTCTTCTTCTAATTCTTCAACGTAACTCGCATATTTCTCCTCAGCCACTAATTTATCGTCTAATTCATCCTCATCTACTTCATCTTTTTCTTCTTCCACTACGCTGCTTTCTTCAAGAGTTTCTATTCTGCCTTCTTTTCCTTCAATAATCGCATCAGCCATCTTCGAGACAATGAGCATTATGGTTCTAATAGCATCATCGTTCGCTGGAATAACGTAATCGATAAGATCTGGATCACAATTAGTATCCACCGTTGCTATTATGGGTAATTTAAGTAAATTTGCTTCTTTAATAGCGATCTCTTCTTTTTTAGGATCAATAATAAATAGTATATCTGGAATTTTTTTCATTCCACGCAAACCGCCCAAGTTTTTTTCTAATTTTTCCAAATTTCTACGTATGGTAGCTTGTTCTTTTTTGGGTAGTTTTGAAAACTCTTCACTTTCAACGTATTCCGTTAATTTCTCCAATTTATCAATTCTCGATTTTATAGTCTTGAAGTTGGTTAACAAACCGCCAAGCCATCTGTTGTTAACAAAAAATTCTCCGCATCTGCGTGCCTCATCAGCAACGATTTGTTGTGCCTGTTTCTTAGTTCCAACAAATAATACCCTTTTCTTTTCCATGACCGAATTTTTGAGAAATTCATAGGCCTCGTCGATACTTTTTAAAGTCTTTTGTAAATCAATAATGTGAATCCCTTTTCTTTCAGTAAAGATATAAGGCTGCATCTTGGGATTCCATCTTCTCGTCCTATGACCAAAGTGAGCTCCTGCTTCAAGTAACTGTTTCATACTTACCACTGACACAAAAATACACCTCCGTAGATGTTTGATTTGGTTTTCTAACCTCCACCTTCCTTTTTTTCACCGACCCTTTTATGGGCACCGGGGTGAAAAACGGAAGATGTGAGTATTATTTTATATTACCGTTCGATTTTGTTCTCCCCAAAGCCCTTCTAAATCGTAGAATTCTCTACTCTCTTCAGAGAATATATGAACAATAAAGATACCGGCATCGATTATCATCCAATCGCTACTTTGACCTTTATCGTAAAAAGTTATTGGTATATCTTCATCTTTTAAATATCTGACTACTTGGTCTCTTAACGCTGCCCTATGAGGTTCTGAATTTCCCGTAACAATGACAAAGTAATCAACCATCAACTCAGAATCTTCCATGTCAAGTACCACAATATTTTCTCCATCTTTTTCTTCTAGTAATTCCACTAATTCCTTAACGGAATTCAAAACATCAGTTTTTAACAAAAATTTACCACCTCCATTGGGAAATTTTTATACTCTTTTTTAGCTCCCTCTTCGCCCAGCAGCCCGCTCGGATGGTTGGGGGAGGGCTCCGCCCTGTAACCCTTTTAAAATCAAAATCTTATTTTTGAAAATTAATTATTTTTAGAATTTTCATGTAAATTAAGTCTAATCTTTTTTAGCTCCCCCTTCGCCCCACAGCCAGCCCATAATCAGACCTTTATCCCACTAAATTTATTCAACTGTGACACTTTTTGCCAAATTTCTTGGTTTATCTGGGTCCAATCCTTTTTGCACCGCTATGTAGTAAGCAAACAGTTGTGTAAGAGGCGCTACTACCAACGGTATTAAAGGTTCTGAAACAGAAGGCACATCAATGTAATCATCACATATTTTTTTCGTTTGCAGATCATCTTTTGGAGTTAAAGCTATCACTTTTGCCCCTCGAGCTTTTACTTCCATAATGTTAGAAATCATCTTCTCTCTTAACTTCCCCGAAGGGACTATAGCAAATACAGGAAAATTATCGTCCAATAGGGCTATTGGGCCATGTTTTAATTCACCTGCTTGATAGGCGATAGCATTGATATAACTGATCTCTTTTAATTTTAAAGCACCTTCCAAAGCTGCAGGAAAACCAAAAACTCTACCTATGTACATCATATCTTTGAAGTTTTTATACTTCTTTACTAACTCCATCATGTGACCGTTTGTTTTATCTAAAATTAGTCTAAACAATTCCGGCATTTTCTCAATGGTTCTCATTATTTCATCCAGCTCTTCGTTTTTGTAACCTTTCCAATAGATGAGTTGCGCAGCTAAGGTGTAAAGCAAAGCTATCTGTGCAGTATAAGTTTTTGTTGCTGCTACACCTATCTCCGGACCAGTGTTGAGATAAAGTACAGCGTCAGATTCCCTAGAGATAGTGGAACCAACTACGTTACTTATAGCTAATACATATGCTCCTTTTTTCTTTGCTAATCTGATCCCCTCTAGAGTATCTATAGTCTCACCAGATTGAGATATAGCCAACACCAAAGTATTACTATCTATTGCTGGATTCATGTATCTGAACTCTGATGCAACCTCTATGTCAAAATCAATATCTGAATATCTATTCATGAAGTATTTTGCAGCTAAACCAGCATGATAACTCGTACCACATGCCACTACATATACCTTTTTCATTCGGTTCTTCACAAAACTTTCTAAAGATTGTACTTCTTTTATCTGTGGTTTTCCATCTTTTAACCGACCAACCAAAACGGATTCTAATGCTATTGGTTGCTCGAAGATTTCTTTCAACATAAAATGAGGATACCCTGATTTTTCTGCTAACGATTCGTCCCACGTTATACGTATCGTTTTTTTCTCAAGGGGAGCGCCATCTAAATCAAACAAAGAATAACCTTCAGGGGTTAAAATGGCTACCTCACCATCATTCAAAAAATTCATCTCTTTTGAATACTTCAATAAAGGAGTGACATCCGAAGCTAACATACTTATATTTTCGTTACTTGAAATCACTAAAGGACTGCCTTTTCTTGCAGCTACGATTTGATCGGGTTTGTCTTTATGAACTACGGCAATCGCATATGCACCTTTGAGTTCCTTCAAAGCACTTAAAACTGACTCAAAAAGATCTTCATTGTACTTCTCTTCTATCAAATGAGCAATAACTTCTGAATCCGTTTCTGATTTAAAGATATGCCCCTTACTTTCAAGCTCACTTCTCAACTCTTGAAAGTTCTCTATGATACCATTATGTACAACGGCTATCTCTCCTTTACAATCCAAATGTGGATGAGAATTTTGCTCTGAAACAACACCATGCGTTGCCCACCTCGTATGGGCAATTCCAGAATAAAAACTTTCTTCTAATAACCCTTCATTTAATAGTAATTTTTCAATCTCACTAATTCTGCCTGGTTTTTTTACGTATTTTATAGAATGATTTACATTATAAGCTAAACCTGCGGAATCGTACCCTCGATACTCAAGTTTTTTTAACCCAGAAATAAGATCTCCAACTTTAACTTTTTTATCTGAAACAAAACCTACTATTCCACACAATTTTTTAACCCCCTGTTAAATCTCAATCTTCTTTATCAAGTCAAATTTAGCTGCGCGGTAAGCCACATACAACGCATTAGCTATTGCTTCTGCATCAGAAGACCCATGTGCCTTAACTAAAACCCCGTTAACTCCCAAGAAAAATGTACCACCATAACTCCTATAATCAATCTTACTTACTAAAGACTTCAATGAACCTCTTAAAAACAAGGCTCCTAGTTTTGTGAATAACCCACCTTTTTTAATCGTTTCTTTCAATTCATGGAGAATGAAATAAGCGGTACCTTCCATAGTTTTTAAAACGTTGTTACCGGTGAATCCATCTGTGACAATTATATCACACGTATCATCGAACAGTTCACGTGCTTCCACATAACCAACAAAATTAATCTTCTTTTCTTCTTTCAACAAATTAGAAGCTTCTCTAACTATTGAATTTCCCTTTTCATCTTCAGAACCGATATTTAAAATCCCCACTCTTGGATTTTCAACATTCAAAAATTTAGCGTAAGCTATTCCTTCTCTTGCGAAATCGTAAAAATGTTCAGCCTTTACTTCGGCGTTCGCTCCTGCATCCACCAAAATTTTAGGATTATTGGATTTAGATGGAAGAGCTAAAACCAATGCAGGTCTTTTTATACCGGGAAGTCGACCTGCAACAAAGGTCCCGCTTGAAAGCAATGCACCAGTGTTGCCTGCACTCACAAAGGCATTTAATTCGTTATTTTTTAACATTTCGCAACCGACATACATCGAAGATTCCTTCAATTTTATAACTTCTGTGGGTTTTGTTTCGTTACTAACCAAGTTTTTAGCAGGTATAATCTTTAAATTTGATATCTTGTCTAAACCTTCTTTTGAAATTTCATTTCCCACTATTACCAATTCATCAGGGGTAAAAAATTTATTCTTTAAAGCAAAAAGTGCGCCCTCAATAACAGACGTGGGCGCATTATCACCGCCGTATAGATCTATACCTATTTTTACATTATCCATAGATTTATTCACCTATTTCTAAGATTTGTTTGTCACCGTAGTATCCACAATTCAAGCACACACGATGTGGCAATTTTGGTTCTCCGCATTTTGGACATTTTACAACGTTGATCTTGTATGCAGAGTAAAATTTTGCTCTCCTTGAATGTGTTTTACTTCTTGATGGTTTCTGTTTTGGCGTCGCCATGAATATTGCCCCCTTTGTTATTTTATATAAATTTTATCTTTCTTCATCCAACAATTTCTTTAACGTTACAAAACGTGGGTCGATCTCCTCTGTTTCACAAGAATGAGTTGGATTTTCGTTTAAATCAATCCCACAGATAGGACATAACCCTTTGCAATCTTCTTTACACAATGGTACTTCCGGAACCGATAATATTATAGACTCTATTACTCGATTTGTCAAATCTATTGATTGATCTTCGTAGTAAATAAGATTATCCAATGATTTTAAACGCTCAGTTTTTGATAGATACTTCTCAAAGCTCCTACTTAAATAGATTGCCTCAAAACTTTCATCTATCCAATACTCAATGGGTTTCAAACATCTGGAACAATGAAGTTGTACCATAGTTTCAATTTTACCATTTACTAATACTCGACTTTCTCCCTTTTCCAAAGAAACATTCACATCTATCGGGGCAAGTATCTTCGCCTTTTCAGAAGGTAGTTCAATTTCTTTCCAGTTTCTAATTATGATCTCTCTTTCTAGTATCTTTTCAAAAGAATCTAATTCTACTATTAGATTTTTACTTTTCAATTCTTCGTTAAACATTATTCTCACCTCAGCCGTATTATTGTACTTCAAAAAAGTTTATCAAAAACAAAATAATTGTTAATTTTTGAATAATAAAAAAGAGGCAGGGATTAACCTACCTCTCGAACGCCTACTTACTGAATTCATATTTAAACTGCAGGGGAAACAGTGAAAACAAAATTTCCAACCTTACCGTTGTATTCTCCACTTTTTAAAAGTAACTCTCTTATTTCAGGATTATTATCAAGTGCCTGCTGAAAATTGAATCCTACTTGAACGGTTTTTTCAACAACTCCCGACGATGATTTGTTACTATCGATAGAATAATTATAACTACTATTCAACAATTCTAACAATGCTCGAGTCTCTTCGCTAAAACTGCTTTCTTCTGCATCAAATTCTACATAAAGTTCAAAAGCCGTATTTGCAACGATTTTTACCTTAACCTCTTCACTTTTGTTTTCAGGAGATGACAAATCTAAATCATATTCTAAACTCTCTTTATCAACAGATTCAATAACAGCATAGCTAGGAATGCTGAGATAAACTGGAATATTGACATTATCAGAAGTTTGAGAAAAAGAAATAACACTTATATTCATAACCAACAACATTATTACTGTTACAAAAATTGTCTTTTTCATTAAACTCACCACCTCTAATAAAACTCTAGTAAAATTATACTAAATAAAAATAAAAATGTCAAGTCTTTTCTTATTTTTTTAAACCCCATTAAAAGCCAATTACAACCATTTTTATTGAATTTTTATTGGAAGGAATAAAATTATTTATGAAAATTGAGGTATAATTTAGAAAGAAAATCATAAGGAAGTGATTAAAATGAAAAATGTACTAATCGTTTTAACTTTTTTGTTCATGACTTTAAGTATATTTTCAACAGACAATTATTTCGAATTCAGTTTAGATAAAGACAGTTACAACTATCAGCAAGTTCAAATTGTTCTTAACCAGTCAAACGTATCCCGTGTAGAATTGCAACTATATAGTAATTACGAATTTTTTAAAAGTTATTTCAACCTTTCAAGTTGGGGAAGTGGAAATACTTATACAATACAGTTAGGTTTTAATGCACAAACATTGTGGCAACATTATAATCAAAGGCTTCTTAGTATGTTTAAAAAAGGTCTTTTATCTTCCTCAGGCACAAAAATAGGAGAAGGTTTACTTTTTGATTCAAACGGGAAACAGTTAGATTTTGTTGATATTTATTTTGTAGTTGATGACTTTTTTGTGGACTATACCGTTTCAAACGAAATAGTCTTTGTATTTTCTCCACCTTATCCGGGTAATGGGCCATGGTATGATCAAAAAACTTCACATGTATCCCTCGAGTCTAATCTACTTCCCCTTCATATATATATTGACCTGGAACTATTAGATGGATTTGATTTTCTATCTCAAGGTAGTTATTTACAGTTTTTAAGTTCTCCTGATATCTATTTAAATAACGGAAACGTTGAGTTCGATGTAAATGTTGGCTCTGATTTAGGTAATCTATTCAACAATCATGGAAGTTTATTACAAGAGAAATATGTTGAAGCAGGCTCTCCGACGGAAGGACTCCACGTAGCGGATGTGGTTATTTCTATCCCTATGGAAGGTGGATATTTTAGCTATGAAGCCATTCCTGTGTATTTTAAGGTGCCTGAACCTTCTATAAATTTCATTATTGGAGAAGAGGGCACAATTCAACTGACTTTTGATCTTTCCAATCCTCAGAATAATGTTATTTCTTCAGTTCCCGTACATATTGAATCAACTTTGCAAAAGTACGATATTTATCTTTCAATAGATATTTTTGACACTTACAGCTTTTTGGCAGATTATATTATTTTACAAAATGAGCAAGTAATTACTGTAGAGAGCGGTAATATCGATTTTGATATTGAAATAAAGGCAAACTTTGCCGATTTGTGGAATGATAAACGTGAGCAAATACTATCCCTTTTTGAAAATGAGGTTCTTATAGTCAATGAAGTTATCCACATCGGTGATGTTTATATAACTCTTTCGTCCTCTTGATGCCTTCCTAAATCTTTCTACATATTCTTATTTTCATCTTACTATTTTTCTGCAAAAATTCTTATTGAAATTTTATTGAAATTAATTACTTTCTTATTTCCCTGAGTATAATTAAATTAGAATTAATTATTAAAAAAATTCACTCAGGGTGTGAGCGGTAATGGTTTCAACGTTAAAATATTCATTATTTTTTACTATTATAATTATTGTTGCATCAATCTCATTTGCTATAGATGAAGAGACTACGGTCCCTATATATTTAACAGTACCTGAATACTTGAAAATTACCGATCTTAGTAAAACACGTTTAGACTTAAATGTTGATAACAATTTTAAAGACAGTTTGACTTTTAATGTGGAAGCTAATGTAGAATATAATTTAGGTGCTGAATTTACGGTATTGCAAGATCCTCATGAAAATCCTCAGGCAAACCTAGTAATAAAATCTTCTCATTTATCGATATCAAATGGAGAAAATCTATGGGAATCAGAGGAAGGAAGTTCACAAGATACAACTATAGGAATTCAAGAAATTCAAGGAACTCCTGGAAGCCTCGGGTACTCTTTAACCTTTTGGTTAGTGGAGGGAGGTTGGATATATAATGCTTCAGGAAGAAAAATCGGAGACATTCAAATCACAGTTTCAAGCCTTTAAAATTGTAACATAAATTCTGATTGGATTTTTATTGAAAATTATTGTGGTTTTATTAATGTAAGTATAATTAATTTAGAAAAAATAATAGCAATTTAAAATAACAAAAATTTTAAAAGGGGTGGAGTTAAGAATGAAAAAGATTTTAGGTTTAGCAGTTTTGATGATGGTGATGTTGGTATCAGTTTCAGGATTGGCACAGGCCACGAGCGATTCTACTACAACTACAGTTCCCGTGTTTTTGAATGTTCCAGCATTTGTGAGGTTGACACTAAATGATGCAGATAACCAATTTAATTTAGAATTTGATCCAGCATATCCATATTCAACCGTTGAAGATACCGTAGCTCTATTAGCTGAGGCGAATGTGAATTATACTGTTACTTCTTCGGTTGCCCCAGTAAGTGGTTACGAAGACTGGGCTGAATTATTACAAATAACCCCAAATACCGATAACCCATTTAATGGTGCACCAGGAAGTACGACTTTTAACACCACAGCAACTATAAACGTTATCGACAACTTAGATTTAGGAACTGTTCCACCAGACACAAAGATTGCCGACGTTACCTTTACCATATCCGCTTCACTTTAAAAGTTTTTAAAAGCCTATATAAAAAATATTTTGTGGTTTTTCAATTACCCCTTTTACTAAAAGTGCGAATCGAAAGGGGTAATTTTATTAATATTAGGGTGTTTTATATTTTTGTGAATAAAAAAACAAAGATTATACATAAAGATTATACATAATTATAAATTATGGTATAATTGACACAAAAAAAGGGGATAGGTATTAATTATGAAGAAATTTTATATTCTATCAATTGTTTTTTTACTTTTTACAACCTTTTCTTTTGCTCAGATAACCGTTTCACCCCTGTCCGTTGAAAAAGACGTCAGGGCAGGAGAAGAATTCGTTGCCACAATAAACGTTATTGGCGGCAACACCACACAAAACGTCAATATAGAGCTTTATCAAATGACTCAGGATCTGTCCGGAAATTTCGATTATGTAAAGGCAACTTCAGATAACTTTCTATATTCAAATTGGATTGAGTTTCCAAATTCCATCACGGTTTCTCCACGTTCTACAACACCTATCGAAGTGGGTGTAAATATTCCTTCAAACGCTCCTTTTGGAACTTACAATTTTATCCTCATGATTACCCCAGAAGTTGAAACGAGTGGAACGATAGGAATAATTATAAGGTATGCGATAAGAATCACAGTTCATGTGCAAGGAACAGTCATAACAAGGGTGGAAGCTGAAGATATGAAAGTCGTTCCGGATGAAGAAGGAAAACCGGTAATCGAAGCTACCATTGCTAATGGTTCAAGTTACGACCTCGTTCTTTCTGCAGAAGCTATCTTGAGAGATAAATCGGGCAGAATGATAGAAAGGTTACCTTTAAAATCTCCTTACATGGAAAAAAACAATATAACCGCTCAAAGAATACTAAAAGGTAATAAAGTTGTATTTTCAGCTAAACCTAAGTACTTGTTAGCTCCTGGCGAGTACAAGATAAACCTCTTTGTTAACTATTCCAACAGGCAAAAGGTGTTTACATACGATATAAACGTCCCTGAAAAAGGATTTAATTTTACTTCTCCAACGGAACTTGCACTTATATTAGACAATACTGAGTTCAGTTATGATCTTTATCCGGGTGCTGTAAAAACCTTCGTTATAAATCTACAAAATATGTCCAATCAAAACGTTACGGTTCAAGTTGGCGGAGAAGAATTTGCGAGTTTACCTAAAGATAAATCCTTGTTATCATGGATCACTTTGAGGTCTCCGGCATCTTTTACAGTTAACACTCAACGAACATCGAGGGTTATTCTTTCAATAAACGTACCAAAAGAAGTAGAAAATGGTGCATACTATGGCAAAATCGTTCTAAATGCGTACGATGAATCGGGAGAATTTTTATCTCAAAAAAAGGTCAACGTTGAGACCGTTATAGGTGAAGCAAATTATGATGTTGAGTTAGTGAGCTCAAATTATGAAAAAATAGAAGGCAGCGGAATTTTCAGTGCGTTGATCAAAAATACAGGGGAGAGATACATAATCCCTAAAGGAAGTTTGAGTATTTTAGACAGCGATGGTGTGAGTATAGGTGTTTACGATCTTCTTCCATCTAGTCAAGAATGGTTAGTACCAAGCCAAGAAACGATGTTGATTGGAGAAGTACCTATTTTAGAAGAAGATGGTTATAGATACATCCTTACTATTTATAACAATGAACAAAGGTTAAAAGTCTTCGAGGGGGAGTTAATGTGATAAAAAGGATATTAAAAAGAACACTATCTTTAGTTATTTTGTCACTTATTTGTTTTTCAGCCTTTTCTCAAGAAGTTACTGCACCAAAAGTGACGGCAACTTTTTACAACACAGATTTAGTAGAGGCTCTGAACGAAATATCTCTTCAAACGGGGATAACGATTTTAACAGATCAATACGTGAGTGGTTTGGTCACAGCGGACTTTTTAGAAGTGGGTTTAGAAAAGGCTCTAAATATACTGCTACTTCCGGGAGGCTACTCTTATAAAAAAATCGATGAAAATGTTTATTTTGTCGGGTTAGCTGATCCTCAAAGCCATAATTTTCTGAACTTAACTGAAACTCAAGTGATTTCTTTAAAGTATATTTCGGTTGATAAATTTTTAAATTTGATTCCCGAAAATCTACACCAATACATAAAAACTAACAAAGAAACTAATCAAATAGTGGTGTATGCTCCACAAAATACAATAGATTATATAAATGATCTGGTTGAAAAGTTGGATAAGGGCGAACCGTATATTGAATTAACCGTTTATATTGTTGAAACAAACGAAAGATACTCTGATTTGATAAAGGGCAACGTGTTCAACATAAACCAAGAAGGTATAATTAACAGCTTTTCTTTTACCAGTCCGGTAATTGGATTTTCTATACAGGATCTTTTTGAAGCCGAAATAGAGATGTATGAAAAGAACGAAACCGCAAATTTAGTTACTAAGCAGGTTGTCAATGTTTTACCAGGTGAACAGGCATTATTAAGTTTGAAGAATTTGAACAGTATCGTTTTTACAACCTACAGAAACGAATTTAGAAATATTGAGAGTGGAATAGAAATAGAAATGACTCCAACTATGAGGGAACAAATCATTCAAATTTCTTTTAGGACAAAAACAGCGAACTTGATGGAAGTTAAAAGAGATAGTTATTTACTTTCAGAATCGGAGTTGGAGACTAAGGTCAATTTAAACCCTAACGAAATTTTGCTAATAGCTGATTTGGATTTGAGCCAGCTTTATTCAAAAAGTGGTGGAACGACATTTTTGAAAGATCTTCCTTTTTTTAGGTTTTTATTTGGAGATAATCAAAATCAAGATGAAAGTAAAAGGATGATGATATTTTTAACTGCTAGTCCGACCTTTGAAGGGGTTGAGCAAAAATGAAAAAGTATATCTATCTACTAACACTCTTTGTTTTTATTTTTCATACACTTGCCTTTTCGCAAAGTTCTCAAATGTATAATTATTCGCTATACTCTTTTTTGGAGAACGGAACAAGAAGTGAAAAGCTGCTCGGTAGTGTGGCTGTTATTCAAGGTTATACTTTCAATTTTGATTCAAAAGGCAATATTGAAGCTACTTTCGAAATCACTCCTCTCAATGACTTGGGAGATAAGGTTAGAACAAAAATTATTATTGACAGTGTGAATATACACTTTGAAAATACTATTGACCTATTGAAAAACAAGAAAAACTATGTCACCTCTATTTTTTATTTAGAAGGGGAAGAAGAAAAGACGTTGGATATCTATCTTCAAGTGAACAACGTTGAAAAGTTAGAATTTACAGACCAAAAAGAAATTTCAAAAAAGAATAAAATTACTTTTAAAACTTATTATAACGAGTTTTCTTATTATAAAGATGAGTTCATTACCGAAACAAAAGTGGAATTAAATGATTTAATTTTCTTTGGAATGAGTAATTTACTTGATTACAAAAATGGTGGTTACTATGTTGGACTAATTTTTAAAGGTTTGAAAGTTGGTGTTAACTATCAAAAAGATAACTTTTATCTCTTTTTAACCGATAAAACCTATATGGATTCTTTTGAATTCGAAGGAATATTTGTACCTTACACATTTTCGGGTTACAGTTTTGATTTCAAAGGAGATTTTGCATTCACAGTTACCAAAAACTCCACTACATTTAAATCTGTAAATATGGACAACAACTTTTTTGTTAGTTTAGGTTTTGCTTATTTGGAAAATCAGTACGACTTTTCCTTAATTGTAGGCTTTTTGAATCAAATATCTAACTTTAAATTTAAGACCTTAGGTGGTTACAACTTTGTTTCTAACACCGTTTCTTTTTCTTTTACGTCCTCCTACGAATTTTAGTAGATATTCATCGATTTAAATACGTTAACATTTTTGGGTTTATCATCAAAAGTGCTAAAATATTGATGAATTGATTTTTAAGTAAGGGAGAATATTCTATGTTGAAAATTTATATGTTGGGGGATTTTAAAATTTTCCTTGATGATAAACCAATAGAAAATTTAAAATCAAGAAAAGCCCGTGAGATTCTTAAATATCTTATTTTGAACAAAGGCCATAAGGTCTCCGTCTATGATTTGTACGATCTATTTTGGCCTGGTTTCGACGATGAAAGCGCAAGGCAAAATTTAAATACTACACTATATTATATTAGAAAAAATTTAGGACTAAGTAGTAATGAATTAAGCCTACAAGAAGATTTTTGTACGTTTTATAAATCAAAGGACATCTATATAGATTTTGAAGAATTTTTAGCGTTAAGCGACGAAGGTTTCAAAGAGAAAGAAATCAACAGACGTTTGTTTTTGTTCTCAAAGGCGGTTAGTTTATACAAAGGTGAGTTGTTACAAGAAAACGTTCACGAGGAATGGGTAAGAGAAAAAAGGGAATATTTAAAACGGATATACGTTGATATGTTAATTGAAATGGGTAATATT
The DNA here is from genome assembly GCF_002895525.1 of Petrotoga olearia DSM 13574. GTDB lineage: Bacteria > Thermotogota > Thermotogae > Petrotogales > Petrotogaceae > Petrotoga > Petrotoga olearia. Next base: position 238,070 of record NZ_AZRL01000003.1, on the reverse strand, counting down.
CACCAAAAAATGAATAACCCAATAGATGCGCATTATTATTTTCAAAAAGCTTTTTATTATTCACAAAGAGAAGATAGTTGGTTAAGATTGATTAAATTCTACACAGAAAACAATGAACTTGAAAAAGCTAGAGGTTTATTCAACGAATACAAAGATATTTTTGGTCATGCAAAAGAATTTCCATTCTCTCCACCCAGCGCGAATAATGGAGAATTAACAGCATTTTACGAAAAAAATGGTAACCTTTTGTCGTCAGAATTATTTGATATAGTTCTTGAACTTGAGAAAATTAAAAGAGATAAAGATCACCTATTAGTGGAGATTAAAATGCATTCTTCTTTTGACGACAAATTAATTAATGAAATAAAAAAGATCGTCAGGCAAGAAGATTTAATAAGTTATAATTCTCAAGATATATATATTTTATTTCGAGGAATTAAAAACCTTTCTGATAGTAGAGAGATTGTTGTTAAAAAGATCAATAATCTTTTAAATGAAAAAGGTCTCAAATACTCTATAGTAAAGGTAGAGTGAACTACTTACCTCTAAAGAGGTAAGCTTCCTAATTCATCGACCGTAGCGGGGAGGCGGGCTTCCACCTCTTAAGGTTAATCCGTCTTACACTGTCTCCAAAGGCTTAACATCCCCCAGTTCCTGGGGTAGAGTCAGTTTATACAGCGACTAGCTGTTTCCTTATCTGCCGTAAGGCTGTGTGGCGAATGCCTGTTTTAATCCAAACTTCCTAATGTTAACGGCAGCATTTATATCTCTATCATGTACAGTTCCACATTCAGGACATATCCATTCTCTATCAGAAAGTTTTAAACCTCCGTTCTTATACCCACATACACTACAAGTCTTAGACGAAGGTTCAAACATTCCTATTTCGATTACCTTTTTACCTAATCTCTCTGCTTTGTATTTTAGGAACGTTTTGAATTGATACCATCCTGAATCTGAGATACTTTTAGCTAAGTGGTAATTCTTTAACATGCCTCTTATATTGAGAGTTTCTACAACAAAGAGATCAGCTTGGTTCTCACTGATTTCTTTTGTTAGTTTATGCAGAAAATCCTCTCGTGTATTTTTTATTTTCTCATGTATTCTAGCAACTTCTAATTTTGCTTTGTCCCAATTCTGTGAGCCTTGTTCTTTGCTTGAAAAAATTTTATATGCATGTTTTAGTCTCCTTTCGTACTTAGACAAAACTTTAAGAGCTGGATACTTCGTTCCATCGGATAATACAACAAAATCTTTCAATCCCATATCCATACCGATTGAGTTTTCGTAATCTATATCTCTTTCTGGGTAAGAACCTTCTACTTCAAAGGTTATTGACACAAAGTATTTGTCTGTTGGAGTTTTAACGAATGTACAATTTTTTATCTTTGCATTTGGATCTATTTTTCTATGGACTCTTACTTTAATACCTTCTTTAAACTTTGGTACGAAAAGAATACCGTATTTATCATTACCCTCATTTTCATATAGTTGTATATGTTGAGGAACTCTAAACGATTGCCTACTTGATTTCTTTTTAAATTTAGGGTGCTTAGCTTGTTTCTTGAAGAAACGTTTATACCCAGTCTCTAAATCTTTTATGGACTGTTGCAAAGATTGAGAGTTGACATCGTTTAGCCATTGATACTTCTCAGTTTTTTTAAGAACCGTAAGCACTTTAGCCCACATATAATAATTAGTATACGTTTTAGTATTCTTATATGCCTTGTTAGCAAACTCTAAGAATAGGTTGTAAACAAATCGAGTATGTCCAAAATGTTGGCTAAATTTCTCAATTTGTTCGTTTGTTGGATATATACGAAATTTGTATGTCTTCAACATATTCAATCACCTTAATTCCACAGTTGTACGATATAATACAATTGTATCACATATACATATAATTAACAACATTTTTTGATTTAAATTTATTTTGTGTTTGAAGCCAGCTTTCATCTTTTCCTTGAACCCCTTTCGGGGTGTTGTTTTACCTGGAAAGTGTTCCCGCTGGATTTTTATAAAATCTTTCCTTGACAGTTGAGAATATCGATGCTATAATATTTAGGGTTGAATAAGAAGCAAAAATTACGGAGAGGTGGCCGAGTGGCCGAAGGCGCTTGCCTGCTAAGCAAGTGTAGAGGTGACTCTACCGAGGGTTCGAATCCCTCCCTCTCCGCCATTTTTTATCAATGTGCCTGTAGCTCAATTGGATAGAGCGTTGGACTGCGGATCCGGAGGTTGCCGGTTCAAATCCGGCCAGGCACGCCAAATTATGTAAAATAAAATCGGTCTTATTTTAGACCGATTTTTGTTTATGCTTTTTGAACTTTTCCAGATTTTAAACATTTCGTGCAAACATACATTCTTCTTACTGTGCCTTCTTCGGTTACCACTCTTATCTTTTGAAGGTTAGGCCTCCATACCCTTCTGGTTGTTACTTTTGATTTAGCAACGGTGTTGCCACTAGCCGGACTTTTTCCACATATTTCACATTTTCTAGCCATTTATTTTCCTCCTTACCCTACACTTTTTTCTGTTTTTAGAAACTATAAAACATGCACTTTAACCATATTTCTAAAATTCAAAAAATTTTAAAGTACCTCCATCATTCTAAGACTTCTTGTGTATTTCTCTGTAAATAAAGTAAAGATCCATCTGGTTGTCTCCAGAAACGTAAACTGGAAATTCTATTATGGCACCTTTAGAATTCACTTTTACAATCTTGCCAGTGAATACGGACGGAGGTGTTACAATTATATTATAACCATATTTTTCTAAGTTAGTGCCTATGGATCCAGAAACCATGTTGCCTAGTTCTCCTATGGCACTAATTGCCATATCATTAATCTCCTCTATTTTCATCATACCATCCATCATATTATTCACAATATCTTTTGCTACATTTTCGGTAAAGGAATAAAGAATATTTCCTTCAAGTTCACCGGTAAAACCAATATTAGTAACCACATCATAGTGTTTTTCAATTTCTTTAACGACATAGGGCTTTTGCAATTGAATATCCATCTTTGTGATGATCTTAAAGGTGTTTTTGAGAGAGGCAAGTACTGAATTTATTATATTAACGTCTATTTAAGAGCACCTCCAGTCCTAAGACCATTTTGTACTTTCCGGGGTATCTTTTATTTCTATTCCAATTTTGCTTAAGTTATCTCTTATATAGTCAGAAAGGTTATATAGTTTCTCGTTTCTAAGAACAGATCTAACGTTTAGAATAATTTCCATTAGTTGATTTAATTCTACATTGTTTTTTTGTATTTGCTCATTAGTTTCAAAAACTCCTAAAACACTTCCATAAATATTTCTTATTATATAATAATTATTTTTTATTGTTTCTTCATCACGTGAATTTAACGCTTTGTTTAAATCTCTCGATAATTCGAAAATTCTTGCTACAACTGAGGGAGTATCAAAATCATTCGAAAGATTACTAATGAGATATTCTTCTTGTTCTTTTAAATAATACATTTCTTTGGGATAAGGGACTTTATTGTTAAAGAAAGCTTCAGCTTCATTCAAAGATTCTTTAACTCTATTAACTGATACTTCTTGGTTATGAAGCAATTCTTCACTAATATCTATAGGTATACGATAGTGCTTGCTAAGTATAAAAATTTTTAAGACATCCGAATCAAATTTTTTCAAAAGGTCTCTTAAATACCAAACATTCCCTAAGGATTTTGACATCTTATCTTGTGCCATACGAATCATTCCGTTGTGCATCCAGTATTTTGCAAAATCTTTACCACTTTTTGCTATAGCTTGGGCTCTCTCGTTCTCGTGATGGGGAAAGATAAGATCGTTACCACCCGCATGAATATCGAACGTGTCTCCCAGTATTTCAGAAGACATTACAGAACATTCTATATGCCATCCCGGTCGGCCTTTTCCCCATGGGCTTTCCCAAAACGGTTCTCCTTCTTTTGAAGATTTCCAAAGGGCAAAGTCCAAAGGATTTTTTTTGTATTCAGAAACTTCTACTCTGATTCCAACTTTTAGATCTTCAATCTTCCTGTGGGATAACTCTCCATATCTTAAAAATTTTCCCACTTCAAAGTAAACATCTCCATTTTCAGCCTTATAAGCGTAACCTTTTTCTTCCAATTCTTTTATGTAAGAGATGATTTCCTCAACATAATTAGTAGTTTTCGGGTGAAAATTAAAAGCTCGTGCTTTAAGAGCCGTCATGTCTCTCCAATATTCTATTATGTATCTTTTCCCCACTTCTTCGAAAGGGATTTTCTCTTTTTTTGCTTGTTCGATGATCTTATCATCTATATCGGTGAAGTTCTGCACTAACGTAACTTTATAACCAATATATTCTAAAAAACGTCTAAAAGCATCAAATATTATAATAGGCCTAGCATTCCCAATATGTAACAAGTTGTAGACCGTTGGCCCACAAAGATAAATTTTTATTTCGCCTTCTTTCACCGGTATTAAATCAACTAATTGTGCACTCAAAGTATCGTATATTTTAATTGTAGGAAGATGTTTCAAATCTTTATCACCCTTTGAAGCCTTTCCAAAACAGTGTTTCTACCCAGCAAAAATATCGTATTTATCAAATCCGGTCCATGAAATGAATCTGTTAAAATTTTCCTTAAAGACATGTAAAATGGTTTCTTTTGAGGGTCGGTTTCGCTCATGGCATTCTTTAAATTCTCTGTTATAGTTTGTACATCCCATCTGTCATCTTCACTGAAATACTTATAAACTAAGTTGATAGCTTCTTTTACTCCTCTTTTATTGAAATATTCTCTAAATTCAGGATCATTTGTATCTGGAAATACATCTTTTAGAAAAACTTCCATTTTTTCGGGTATTTCGCTAAGTATTTCTACAGAAGAAAGAATAGTTTCTATAGATTTAATAACCCATTTTTTGTTCGCTTCATATTGTTTTTTACTTAGTAGTTTTGATCCAATCACATAAGGTTCAGCGAGTTGATAGATTTCTTCTAAAGGTTTATTTCTTAGATACTGTGCGTTCATCCATTTTAATTTTTTCTCATCGAATATGGCGGGGCTCGAATTGACTCTATCCAAAGTAAAATTATTGATTATTTCACAGAGGGGCAATATTTCTTTACCCTCAGGATGAGACCAACCAAGCAAAGCCAAATAATTATCAACTGCTTCCGGTAAATATCCTTGGACCATAAATTCTTCAACAGAGGTGGCACCATGCCTTTTTGATAATTTCTTCCCATCTGGTCCCAAGATCATTGAAACATGTGCAAATATCGGGGTTTCAGCCTCAAAAGCCTCATAAATGGCCATTTGTCTTAAAGTGTTTGGCAGATGATCGTCCCCCCTGATAACATGGGTGATTTTCATATCTATATCGTCCACAACGACAGCGAAATTATATGTAGGTATACCGTTACTTCTTAGAATTATAAAATCTCCTATAGAACCTTTCTTAAAGATAACTTTACCTTTTATTTTGTCGTCAAGTTCATAATCTTTTTGAGGCATCTTCAAAAAAACAACGGGTTTTAACCCTTTGCTATTGTACTCTTCAATTCTTTCCTTTGTGTTGTACTTTGAAATCAAATCATAGGTATAATGTGGTGGTTTACCTTCGCTGATTAGCTTATTTTTTATTTCTTCTATTTCTTCTGGTGAGATATATGCCTCGTATGCTTTCCCTTTTTCTATTAGTTCTTTTGCTCTTCGTTGGTAGATTTCTAATCTTTCACTCTGGCGATAAGGTCCATAATTTCCACCATTTATAGGCCCTTCATCCCAATTCAAATTCAACCATTTTAGGGTATTTATAAGCTGATCTTCGGATTCTTTTGTTGAACGTTCTATGTCTGTATCTTCGATTCTTAAGATAAATTTTCCCTCATTTTTTTTTGAAAAGAGATAGTTGAAAAGCGCTGTTCTAGCCCCACCAACGTGAAGATAACCTGTTGGACTTGGTGCAAACCTTGTTCTTACCGTATTTGAGATCATTGTTTCGTCCTCCAAAATAAATTTATTGTTTTTAGAAACTCTAAAACTTGTTTTAGCGCCCCTTCGCCCCGCTGCCCACCCTCTAAGGAAGTTTAAAAGGCTTTCCCTTCACCCGCGCTGCCCACCCACTTATTCAAGGAGTAAATATTTGTAGAAAGCACAAATACTTTTCGAATCGGTAATTTCGCCTTTTTTTATCATCTCTTTCATTTCATTTGTTGTTACCTTTAAGACTTCAACAAACTCGTCATCGTCTGGATTGACTCCAACTTCAGTGAATTCTTTGGCGAGATATAAATATATTTTTTCCGTTGAAAAACCTGGAGTTGTATATATGTATCCTAATTCAATCCACTTGTTAGCCTTCTTTCCTATTTCTTCTGCTAACTCCCTTTTACCGCATTCCAAAGGGTCCTCATTAGGTGAATCGAACTTTCCAGCAGGAATTTCTATCAATACTTTTCTTATAGGGAATCTGTATTGTTTAACGAGGTAGATATTTCCTTCGTTATCTACCGGCAATATTGCTACCGCTCCGGGATGATTGACAACTTCCCTGGTTGATATGTTTTTGTCTGGTAATTCTACGTTGTATTTTTCTAAATCCAAGATTTTTCCCTTAAAAATAACTTCTTTTGACACTTCTTTTTCTATTAAATCCATAATTGTTAGACTCCTGAATTTTGATTTTATTGTTTTTAGAAACTCTGAAACCGGATTTAGCTCCCCTTCGCCCAGCAGCCCACCCTTCTAAGGAGGGACCTGCGGTCCCTAACCCAACCGGGGGGAGGGCTCCGCCCTGTAACCTTTTTAAAATCAAAATCTTATTTTTGAAAAAAGACGAACTTTTTTCTACGTTGTGCTTAGTCTTTATTAGCGCCCCTTTTGCCCGCTCCCCACCCTAGAGGATAAAGGGATCTTTAACCCCTTCGCCCCGCTACCTGCCCATTCAACAAATTTTCAGATATTTCACAGATCCTTCGGGCTAAAGGCATTTGGTAGCAACTCACTTACCTTCGTTTTTTCTATTTTTCCCTTCGTATTTGCTAAATATACGTCGAAATCCCCGAACTCAGCCATTACTTGTCTACATGCCCCACATGGTTTTACAGGTGCCTCACCTTCTGCAACGATTAACATAGCTTTGAATTTACGTTCGCCCCTGGCAACTGCGGAAAATATTGTGTTCCTTTCAGCACAGAGAGATAATCCATACGAAGCATTTTCCACATTACAACCTGAAAATATTTCCCCGTTATCCGATAACAAACTTGCACCTACTTTAAAATTAGAATAAGGAGTATATGCATTTTCTCTTGTTTTCATAGCTTCTTCATACAACGTTTCAACTATTGTTTTATCCTTCATCTTTCTCAGCCCCTTCTTGGTTGTCTGTTTGCATTTTTGGATGTACAGTTATTTTAACTTTATCGATCTTATTGATGGTTACAGAAATCACTTCGAATTCATAATTTTCTAGAAAATATATCTCGCCGGGTTTAGGGAACCTTTGAAACCTTTCAAGTAAGAAACCACCTATGGTTTCAAACTCAGTTTCGGGAAATTCTATATCCAACTCTCTTTCAACGTCATTTATTGGTGTTGTGCCATCCACTAGTATAACATTTTCTGCTACCCTTGTAATATTGGTTTCATCGGTAAAGTCATCATACTCATCAAAAATTTCTCCAGTCATCTCTTCTATTATATCTTCTAAAGTAACTAATCCGGCTGTTCCTCCATATTCATCAACTACTATAGCCATATGTGTATGATTATTTAAAAACATCCTAAAAACATCCCTTATTTTCATCGTTATGGGAACAAAAAATGGTTTATGCATAATCTCCACAACTCTTAATTTTTGCAGTTTGCTAAAATCTCTTACCTCTTCGAGTTTTTTGAAAATATCTTTTGCGTAGACTATTCCAATAACATTATCCAACGTTTCCTTGAAAACAGGTATCCTAGAGTATCCTTCTTCATTTATTATCTTTATCAATTCTTCCATAGTTTTTATGTCTTCAATCGCAGATATATCAACCCTTGGAGTCATAATTTCTCTGACTGAGGTATCCTTCATCTCTAAACTTCTTTGCATTAGGTACTTTTCACTCTTCTCAATTACCCCTTCTTCATGCCCTATGTCTAAGTAAGAAATTATTTCGTCCTCTGTGATTAGTGGTGGAGCATTGGTAATGGTCTCACCACCAAAAAGGCTGATAAACACGTTTGAAAGGTTTACAAGCAACCACACAACGGGTGTTAAAAGTTGATTTAGAAAATTGATTGTGAAAAAGGCAAAACTAAAATATTTTTCTCTATTTTCTCTAGCGTATACCTTGGGTGTAATCTCTCCAAAAATCAATATCAATAGGGTCATAATAGCCGTTACTAAACCAACAGCACCACTTTGTGAAGATGGCATTAATCTTACTGCAAAAACCGTTGCCGTAGATGTGGCCAAGATATTCACAAGATTGTTCATTACTAATATAGTAGTTAAATAATGATTTGGGTTTTCAACAAAATGTTGGTATTTTTTCCTTTTTTTATCGTCTTTTTCTTCATCGATCAGTTCTTTTATCCTATATTTCCCTATTGTAGTCAAAGCAGTTTCAGACCCAGAAAAAAATCCTGAAAGAAATAAAAGAACAATCAATAAAACTAATGAGCCCCACAAACCACCGGGGTCATCCACTATCCATCATCTCCTTACTAAGATATTTTTTTGAAACCATATCCAATGGCTTCACTATTTGGCAATATAACCATGAATGCGTTGCTATCTCTCTCTTTTATAATGTTCTTAAGCAAACCTATCTCTGACCTTGAAATAGTGACCATTACTATATTTTTTTCTTGATTTGTGTAACTACCTACTCCCTTTAAAAAGGTAACTCCTCTATCTAATTTGCTATATATGTCCTCTTTAATTTTATCATAATGATCACTTATAACCAAAATCGTTCTTGTCGATTCAAATCCTTCTATCACCCCATCTATAGTCTTTGCAGTTACAAAAATCGCTATTATTCCATACATTGGTAATAAAGGATTAATTAATATGGAAGAAGCTGTTATAACGGTATCAGCAATCATAAGGCCTGTACCTACGCTTAAAGAAAAAAACTTGTTGAAAATCATTGCGATTATATCCGTTCCACCGGTTGTTGCGCCTTTCCATATAACTAAACCCATGCCAAATCCAGCTATTAAAGCCCCATAAAATGCAGCCAATAAAGTCATTTCTAAACCTGCATTGCCTGTTTCTGCCATCAACGAAGGAATAAGTTGATCCAATCCTAAACCATGTTGAAAAAAATCAGTGGAAAAGGATAGTAGAGCTGCCGAGTATATACTCTTTATTCCAAAACCTATTCCAAGCAACCAAAACCCTAAAGTGAACAAGATCAAATTATAAGCAAACATTTGTATTCCTACCCACCAACCGAAAAAATTGTTTAATATTATGGCTAGCCCACTAACTCCTCCGGCAATAATATTGTAAGGGATCATAAACAGAACCAATCCCAAGGCGGTTATCAAAGTCCCCAACGTAATAATAATATAATCTTTGACATCTATTTTTTGAATGGAGATGTTAAATTTCAACCTATATCACCCCAAGGTGAATTATTCAACATTTGTTTCTTCCAAAAGTTGACTAAGGATCTTCTTTTCTTTTCTCGATGGCTTATTGATTTTCACGTTTATTTTGACATATAAATCTCCTCTTTTGCCTCCACCAAATTCTGGAAGTCCCATATTTTTAAACCTTAAAATTGTTCCAGGGTTAGTTCCTTCTGGTAACTCTTCTTCGAAATCTCCTTCCAATGTAGGAATCTTGACGGTTCCTCCCAAAACTGCTTTCAGATAATTTATCGTGATTTCTGTTTCTAAATCTGCCCCTTTTCTGATAAACTTTTCATGAGGAAGAACTCTTACTTGAACAATTAAATCACCGTTTGGGCCTCCGTTCTTGCCCGCATTGCCTTTTCCTTTTATCCTCATGGTATAGCTATTTGGCACGCCAGCAGGTATCGTAACTTCAATCCTTTCTTTTTTCAAAACTTTTCCACTACCTCCACAGTAAGAACATCTACGACTGATTATTCTACCTTCTCCGTTACACCTTGGACATGCATATGTCCTTACAAAGCTTCCAAAAAAACTCCTTTGCTCCTCTCTTATTACCCCTCTACCGTTACACCTTGGGCAAGTTTCAAAACTTGTGCCGTTTTCCGCTCCAGTACCATGACAATGATGACATTCTTCATATCTGTTGTATTCAACAATTTTCTTAACATCATACATAATTTCTTCTAATTTTAAACTGATTACTACATTAATATCCTCGCCGCGTTCTTTGACTACATTTCGCTGTCTCGAGGAGGATCTACCTCTACTTCCTTCAGTACCAAAGAACATATCGAAAAAGTCTGAGACGGTGCCTCCACCAAAATCTTCTCCAAAAATATCTCCAAAAATATCACCTATACCGCCACCTGCACTTCTTTGTCCAGTATAGGCGGTTCCTTCTTCTGGTACAAAACCGAATCTATCGTAAACTTTCCTTTTTTGTGGATCACTTAAAACTTCATAAGCTTCCTGAATCTCTTTAAATTTGCGCTCGGCTTCTTCTTTATTTTCAATGTGTCTATCAGGATGCCATTCTTTAACTTTTTGTCTATACGCTTTTTTTATCTCTTCCTGTGAAGCATTTCTATCTACTCCTAAGATTTTGTAATAATCTTTTCTTTCAGCCATAATTATTTGTCACCTTCTTTTGAGTCGATCCCTTCCACAGTTTGTTTCTCGGAACAAGTATTTTCGTCGCAAGGGATTTTCTTATCTTCAACTTTTTCCTTGACCCCGTTCGGGGCGTCCTCCTTCGGTTTTACCGCCACTATAACCCTTGCAGGTTTAATTACTTCGGCTTCCAATTTGTATCCTATGGATTGAACACCGTATACACAGTATTCATTCACTTCTTTTGTCTCATACTTGTCTACAACATCATGTTCAAACGGATCGAATTGATCTCCTTTTTGAGGAATGATAAACTTCATTTTCAAGGAGTCAAAGACTTTCAACATATCTTTGTAAACCATCTCAACCGCTGAAACAAATTCAGGTTCATCTTTGTAATTCAAAGAAAGTTTCAACTTTTCAAATGGGACGAGTAGTTTTTCTATTATCATCTTTGTAGTGCTTAATTTTATCTGCTTTTTTTCTTTTTCTACTAAATCTTTGTAATCTTCAAATTTAGTTTTGAGATGTATAGAATACTCTTTAAATTCATCTTTTTCTTTTTCCAGCTTTTTTAACTCGTTTTTTAGCTCTTTGTTTTCTTTTTCTAATTTCTCTACTTTATTTTTCAACTGTTCGATATCTTCTTGATTGGATTCTTTTTCTTTTATTTCTTGTTGTTCCTCTTGTTCTGTTATTTCTTCAGTTTTTTTTCTTTCTTCCATTTCAAAAAAACACCTCCTAAAAACTTGTTTACTATCTTTGGAAACTATGAAACCTTTTATATAGCGCCCCTTCACCCCCCAGCCCGCCCATAGAGAGTTTCGAGCTGGAACCCTTTTAAAACCTTTTATCTTTTAAATCTATAAACAAAATTATATACTAATTTCACAAATTTTTTGATATAATCTCTGAGAATCTAGAAATATACTCTCTCAAAAAAAAGTAGATTTTTTCATAATTACAGTATTTTTGAGTTATAAAAAGTACCCTCCCAAGGGGGTCAGCATTTAATTTGTAAGTAGTATAGAAAAATACCATCTTTTTTAACGCTTTAGAGTTTAAATCTTCACCAAATAATATTTCTATATCATCGGTGAAACCTAAAAGTTTAAATATGCCTTCTTTGATTGTATCATTTTCAACCATAGAAGCCAACGTTTCGATAGTTTCTAAGTCTGGAATAGATTTAGAGATGACTTTTTCAAGACCACTTACAATGTATTTTTTTCTGTTGAACTCAGATGTTAGATTTCCTAAAATCTCTATGAAATTAGTAACCCTTAGATCCTCCGTTTCAAACTTTGGAGCTGAAAGAAACATGAAAAGTGAATGAAAAGATTTGCCAACAAGACCGTTATTAAGAATATTTTCCAATTCCGCTGAAGGCGGCAGACCATATATTTCAACCGTCCTGGATACAGCAAGGCCTAAATTTGTTAAAATAGTAATGACGTTATTTGTCTCCATCAAGGGGGTAACTGTTACCCTTGTAATATAAACATACTTTGGATTAGGATACTCAAAGATGACCAAACCCTCCAAGGCATTTGCTAGCAATTCACTCAAACTTTGAAACATAAGATTCAAATCATAAAACTTGTATTTTTTTGGGATTTCAAGGTGCGTATCCTCTTGGTTGTAGGCGTCTTTTATCATTTGAAAATAGATCTTTAAAGCGGGATCAGTAGGAATTCTTCCACCGCTAGAGTGTTGTTGATAAATGTATCCTAATTTTTGGAGTTTTTGCATATCGTTCCTGATAGTAGCACTACTAGCTTTTATATTCGAATTTTCTAAAACCTCATCTGAGCTGACCGGTTTTTCGTTTTTTATGTATAATTCAACAATGGTTTTTAGAATTTCTTTTTGTCTATCTTGTAGCACCTTAGACATTTTATCACTCCCACATATTAAGTGCTAATTATATAATACCAGGTCTTATATACAATGTCAAATATATTAATTTACCACATTGTAACAACTATTTTTGGGTGGGGAAGGATCCAAAGTCCCTTTATCCTTAGGGGCGGCTGCGCGCAAGTCCCTTCCTTAAGATGAGTGGCTAGAAAAGCAATTATTTAGGAGGCAGAATTAATGAAAATCCCTTCAAAAAAAATAATACAATTTTTAAACGGTAATATAAAAAAGCATGTAATAACAAACGAGATATTGAACATAGCAGATATCAAAGACAACAGCGAAAATGTTGAAAAAGACGATATTTTCATCGCCTTCAAAGGTTCCCGTTTCGATGGCCATGATTATATCATTTCTGCATTTAATAAAGGTGCTTCTTTAATAATCGCTCAAGACGAAGAAAAGATCCCAAATATCGATTCTCTCCAGTATATAATTGTAGAGGATATTAAAAAGGCCGCTGCAGACTTAACTCACAAATTATACGACATCTCGCTAGATGATTTTAAAATACTGGGAGTAACAGGCACCAATGGCAAATCTACAACGGTATCGTTAGTTCATCACATCTTACAAAAACTAGATAAAAATTCCACTCTAATAAGTACCGTAGGGATTAAAATAAACGACGAATTAATTGACGAACCTTACAACACTACTCCTAGTATCTTAGAGCTGGCAAAAATATTAAAAAAAAGCAAAGAAAATAATATTGAATTTATAAACATTGAAGTATCCTCTCATGCGATAGATCAAAGAAGAATCCAAGGTTTTAAATACGATATCATATCTTACACAAACATAACAAGGGACCATCTGGACTATCATAAAGATTTTGAAGAATACAAAAATATAAAATTGTCCCTGATGAACTATTTAAAAGATGAAGGAACAATAATAATAAACCTGGACAGGTTGAACAAAGAGGACTTCTTAAAAAGTGGGAAAGAAATTATAACCTACGGATTCGATAAAAATGCAGACTTTGTGATAGATAACTACGAACAAACACTTCAACAAATGAAATTCACTATAACAACAAAGGAAAACAAAAGTTTTGAAATACGCTCCCCCATGATAGGGAAGTTCAACGTTTACAATATAACAAACGCTTTTGTAATAGCAACCCTCTTCGGATTGGCTCCTGAGGAAATCATCTATTCCATTTTCACATTTAAAGGAGTTCCTGGAAGGTTCCAAATTGTTCCAGGCAGCAAATCGCTAGGTTTCTTTGCAGTTATCGATTTTGCACACACCCCCGATGCACTCAACGAAGTATTAAAAACCGCTTCATCAATAACTGAAGGTAGGATAATCACAGTATTTGGAGCTGGAGGAAACGCAGACAAGGGGAAACGAAAGTTAATGGGACAAGTTGTAAGTGAACATTCGGACGTTATAGTTCTCACCAACGATGATCCAAAAGATGAAGACCCTGACCAAATAATAGAAGACGTATCAAAAGGTATAGACCAAGATAAACATTTCATCGTTATACCCGATAGAGAAACCGCCATAGATACAGCCCTAAGATTTGCCAACAAAGGGGACATAGTAATCATAGCGGGAAGAGGCCATGAAAAATATCAACTCTTCGCCAATGGAAAAAAGGTTAAGTTCAACGATTACGAAGTAACAAAAAAACTAATTGACAAAATCAAAAGGAGTTCGGGAAGGTAATGTTGGAACGTTTAAAATATAAAGGCCACAATTTTCAAATTGACTCTCGAAAAGTGAATGAAGGTGACGTATTTTTATGTTTAAAAGGTGAGAAAACCGACGGACACCTATTTATAAACGACGCATTGAAAAACGGAGCGTCTTACGTAATTGTTGAAAAAGATGTTGTTGACTTTCCAAAAGAAAAAATAATCAAAGTCAACAGCGTCCTAGAAGAAATGCTCATCTCTGCCTCAACATTGATCAATGAAAACGCCAAATTAAAGATTGGAATAACCGGATCCACTGGAAAAACCACCACGAAAGAATGCTTGTATTATTTGTTGTTAGCTTATTTCAAAACTTTTAGAAACGAGATGAATTTGAATACGGAAATAGGAATACCCTTATCGATTTTGAACAACTATAACAACGAAGAAACCGTCATACTAGAAGAAGGTCTTAGAAAAAAGGGAGACCTTGAATTTTTATCAAGATATTTTAATTTAGATGTTGCCATTATCACGAACGTAGGGGCTTCACATTTGGAATTTCTAGACTCTTTAGAAACGGTAGCTGAAGAAAAAATGAAAATAACAAGCAACATGGATAAAGGAGTTTTAATAATCAATGGAGACTACTCATTATTAAAAGAATTGGCACCGAAACATCTGAACCAACTAACCTTTGGAACAAAAGATGAAAACGATGCCGTTTTAAAAAGCTTCGAGTACAATGAAAACCACACAACGACCTTTTACGCTAGAATTCTACAGGAAGATTTGATGGTAACGCTGAACCATTATTGGAGTGAAGGTCAGATATTAGACTTACTCTCAGGATTGCTGCTTTTGAGATTCATCGATTTACCAGTTGATCCATACTATTTATTTAACATCAACATCCCTCAAGATCGTTTTCAAACCATAAAACGTGGGAATCTTTTAATAGTAAACGACTCTTACAACGCATCCTACGAATCTTTTAAAAGTGCTTTTAACAGCATAAAAAAGTGGAATCTTTCTCCTAAAATTATCATAATGGGAGAAATAAAAGAATTAGGAAAATACAGCGAAGAATACCACATCAAAGTTATAACAGAAGCCTTAAATATTTTTGATCGGATTTATTTCTACGATCCTCAAGAAAATTTCACCTATCTATCAAATGATAAAGTTACCTTCTTTAAAGAGCTAAAAAAAATTGATGAAATAATATCAAACACCACCAAAGGAGTGATCTATATAAAAGGATCTAACACTACTGGAATAAACAAATATCTAAAGGAAAGTGACTTAATTTGGAAAGATTGATATTTTATATCACATTAATAACTTTTATTTTCTTACTTTTTCTCTACCCCATATTTATAAAATGGCTAAAAAAGAGGCAATTTGGGCAGTATATCAGAAAAGAAGGACCAGATCTTCATAATTACAAACAAGGAACCCCAACAATGGGGGGAATTTTATTCATTCTTGCTATTTTTTTTCTAAGTTTACTCACCTACTTCATTCAGAAAGAAGATTTATTTCTGATAATTGGAGTTGCCTCTTTACTCTTTGGATTTATAGGATTTCTGGATGACTATCTAAGTATAAAAAAGAAAGATTCAACAGGATTAACAGCCATACAAAAATTGTTACTCCAATTCCTATTCTCAATCGTTATAGTATATCTAATATCAATATTTAACAACCATTCAACATTGAAAATACCATTCACAACTAAAAGCTTAGACCTAAAATTTTTCTATCCTGTGTGGGGGATAATATACCTAACAGGTATGTCCAATGCAACAAATTTAACCGACGGGATAGACGGGCTCTCTGGAGGAACTTATGTAATATCAGCAGTATTCACAGCACTTATAGCAGGTATTAATTTTAATCACATCCCTTTATTAATTTTACCTGTAATAGCGTATCTCTTCTACAATATAAAACCAGCAAAAATATTCATGGGAGATACTGGATCTTTAGCATTAGGTGGGATATTAGGTTCTTTAGCATTATATTATTCCCTTGAACTTTTCACCATTTTAACCTGTTTTATATTTATTTCAGAGATGTTTAGCGTTATAATACAAGTGGGGAGTTTCAAAGTACGAAAAAAAAGAGTCTTTTTAATGGCACCAATTCATCATCATTTTGAACTAAAAAAATGGAGCGAAGAACGGATTGTTCTAATATTCTGGACTATAAACATATTAACTGGAATAGTCGCACTGGGAGGAGTACTGTGAAAATATGCCTTGTAGGATACGGAAAAAGTAACAATGAGTTACTGACAAAGCTTTTAAAAAGTAATCACGAAATCTTTGTTAGCCAAGACAAAGATTTTACTAAAACCGATGAAATATACTTTAAGAAAAACAACATCAAATATGAAACAGACCACAACGACTTTTTAAAAAACTGTGATTTAGCTATTGTAAGCCCCGGGATTCCCCCAAACAGTAAGGCAGCTAAAATAATATTTGAAAACAAGATCGATTACACTACAGAATTAGAGTACTCATGGGAAATTATAAAAAAAGTAAACAAACAAGCTGTTTTTATTGGAATAACAGGAACCGACGGAAAATCAACTACCACATCTTTAATAGGACATATATTAAAAGTTGCAGAACCTTTAACCTTTGTAGGGGGTAATATTGGATTACCCTTAGCACAATCATCAGAAGCTCTAAACTACTACGTAGTTGAAGTTAGTTCTTTTCAAATATTCTGGTCAAAATGGTTTTCCCCTGAAATATCCGTACTAACAAACCTGGCACCAGATCATCTAAACTGGCACAACGACTTGAATGATTACTACGAAACCAAAGCTAAATTATTGTTAAGAACCCTCAAATCAGGAGGAGTAACCATTATCAACGAAGATTCTGTCAATCTTTTAAATCTCAAAGATTACCAATCAAGTGAAAAGTTTATAACTTTTTCTAAAAACATGATTGAAGGTAATTACATTAAATACAAAAACAAAAAAATACAAGTCAGCAACAAAATGTTTGAACTGGACATCTTCAAAGAAGACATCTTGGCATCAGCAGTAACAGCGTTAAATTTGGGAATCTCTGAAAAAGTTATAGAACAAGCAATAAACTCCTTCAAACCACTAAAGTATAGGTTGGAACTGATAAAAAGTATAAACGGAGTCAATTATTACAACGATTCAAAAGCAACCAACGTTCACTCCGCTTACAACGCCTACAAAAGTTTCAGAGGGAAAAGTTACATAGCAATTCTAAGTGGAATACCTAAAAACGAAGACTTAACTCCATTAATCGAAGAAATCAAAACAAATTCCAAAGTCGTATTAGTTTTTGGAGAAATGGAAAAAGAAGTCAAAAAATACACCTTGAATCACAAATTCATCTTCAAAAATAATTTAGAAGAAGTATTCTTATACCTAAGTGAAATATGTGAAGTAGGAGACAATGTGGTATTTTCACCAGCGGGAGCAAGCTTTGATAAATACAAAAATTATGAAGAAAGAGGCGAACACTTCAATTCTTTGGTAGCAAAATCTTAAATGGGTGGGGAGCAGGGATAAGCCGTTCCTAATTCCTTATGGGCGGGGTGCGGGGGAAGGGGCGCTAATAAAGACAATAATTCCACATCTTGGAGGCATTTAGATGGATAATGATAAAGAAGAAGTAAAAATCGTCATCGAAAAGTTAGTCTACGGTGGATACGGCATGGCACGTTATGCTGATAAAATCTACATGGTAAACAACGTTTACCCTGGAGAATTTGTCTCGGTTATTCCAACAAGAACGAATAATAATTTAGTATTCGCAGATCTTAAAGAAATTCTACAACCATCCCATCAAAGGATATCCTCCAAATGCAAGCACTTCCCTGAGTGTGGAGGCTGTCAATGGCTCGATTACGATTATAAATCCCAACTAAAATCAAAAACAGAGATAGTAAAAGAACAGTTAGAAAGAATCGGTAAGTTAGATAGTTCTGTTGTTAACGACATAATCGAAAGCGATTTAATCTGGGGTTACCGAAACAGAATGGAATACACCTTTCAGGAAAATAACAATCTAAAATTGGGCTTAAATAGAGCCAATTCAAATAAAGTTCTTGATATCTACTCATGCCCAATCTCACCTAACTTATTTGATAACATAAGAAATAGATTCAAAGAAATAGTCAATAAATTGGATATCGAAATATACGACAAAAAAGCAAAAAAAGGTATCTTGAAACATTTAGTCATCCGAAAATCATTTTCCAAAAATCAAACGATGATAATAATAGTTACCAACACAGAATATTTGCCTCACGAAGAAGAGATAAAGCAATATTTTCAACAAAATTTCCACCCTTATTCATTGATTCATCTGATGAACAGCTCCGATAGCGTTGTACTAAGAGGCCCTTACAAAACCCTTCTTGGTGAGGGAGTATTAAATGAGGAGTTTGATGATTTCAAATTTCAAATTCCGCCAACCTCTTTTTTTCAAAACAACTACAACGTTACACAAAAACTATTAAGACACATTTTAGAATATTTCAAAAGTAACACACCAAAAGACGCCACTATGTTAGACTTATACTCTGGTGTTGGCCTCTTTTCGATATACTTTTCACCGCTCTTTAAACATATAGAATCAGTTGAAACCTCCAAAGTTTCAGTTAAAGCGGCAATTGCTAATTCACATATAAATTTTATTAAAAACGTTAACTTCATTCTAGCAAGCTCAAAACCATACCTCATGAAAAATTCCAGTAAAAGATTTGACTTTGTCATCTTGGATCCCCCAAGAAAAGGATTGGAAAAAAAGGAGATACAACTACTTTCTTCTATGGTGAAAAAAGGGATTATCTATATATCCTGTGATCCTTCAACTTTTGCAAGAGATATCAACCTTTTTACAAAAAATGGATTCACTTTAAAATCGGTCCAACCTTTTGATATGTTTCCACACTCATACCATATCGAAAACGTTGGCATTTTAGAAAAAAACTGAGGTAAGGGGGAGCGGGGTGAAAGGGCGCTATTAAACTTCCATCAATTAAAAAGGAGTGATTCCATGAACTTTTCTACTAAAATAGAGTCAGTACAACCATCCGCAACTATTGAATTAAACTCAAAAGCCATAGAACTACAAAACAAAGGATACGAAATTGTCAGGTTAACGGCAGGAGAACCTGATTTTGACACTCCTGAGCCTATAATTAACGCAGCTTACCAAGCTATGAAAGAAGGAAAAACCAAATACACAGACAACAAGGGAATAAAAGAACTCAGACAAAAGATAGCTCAATATACAAACAAAAAATACTCAACTAATTACAAAGAGAACAATATTATAGTAACTAATGGTGGAAAACAATCATTATTCAACGCACTTTTATTGATAACAAACCCAGGCGATGAAATAATCGTTATCGATCCATCTTGGGTCGTGTTAGATCATAATTAAGTGTCATCGAAATAGGGTATTGGTTAGATAGTATTTATGTCTTTGAACTTGATTTGCTTTTTGTTAGTTGAATGTTGTATAATTTATCCACAAGAACGTTTATTTCCTTGAACCCCCTTTGGGGTGTTTCTTCTCTTAATTGTACCATGTTTAAACTTTCGTATGTTTTCTTTAGTTGAGATTTAGTTTTTTCACTAACAGTATTGCTTTCAAGCAACCTTTGGTATGGAGTCTTAGGTTTCTCGTATTCTTTTTTTACTGTTTTACCCTTGTCGTTCTTTACTTTGTTTTTTAGTTTAAAGCTAGCTATGAAGAAGTTATCTAGTAAGTCTGCTTTGCTGTAAATCTCGTTAAGCAGACTTACCTCTTCTTCACTCTCATACCTGAAATACCCTACCAATTTTCTTACCTTATCTCCGTTCTTTTGTTCCACGTGAGCGTTATCGTTTTTCTTGTAAGGCCTACTTCTTGAAAGATTAACTTCGTTATTCCCTTTTACCTTTTCAAAAAGTACTTTAAGTATAGTTTTATCGTTATCAGGATGATAATGTATAATGTCAACAGGCAGCTTTGTATGAGCAAGAAGATCCATCTTCTCAACGCTCCTTTGATTTTTACCAAGCCCTGCAGCTCTTGATATCCATTGTGAATAAAGATCCGTATATACAGCTGTCACAGCAAAGGGCCCTGCACTCGATCCTCCGTTATGTTCTACAAAATCAACTTCAACATACCCTACCTCTTCAAAGGCATATCTTCCAAAGTTTGCTGAAATTGGTACCTTTTGATATATGAATGCATTACCTTTATGCTTCTTTGTGGATACCTTAGGAAATTTACTTACCATTCTTTTCAATGTACCTAAGGATACCTTCTTTGCTTTTTCTGTCTTTGAAAGTTCATACAGTGAAAATCTGTTATTCTTTTTCAATTCCTCGATGTATACTTCCAACATTGGATGAAGTTTTTCAGCACAAACACATCCAGATAATCCCCAACATTTCCACAATACCACTTCATGAATAGATTCATACTTCTTCTTTGGTCCTCTTCTCTTTTTTGAATTCTTTTGAGTGTCTCTTTCTTGAAACAGATACCTATTCTTATATCTTTCAAACCTTTTTACAGCTGTAGCTCTTTTTACTTTTGTTAACTCACAATACTTTGAAATAATCTCTGACTTCTCTTTTTTACTTGATTTCAAATATTTTTCTATCAACCTTTTGGTTAGTTCCATATCGAATGCCTCCATTTTTTCCTTGCCTCCTTCCAAAAGAGTCAAGGATATGATATCATTTCAAAGACATCGAATTATGATCTAACCAATCTTTTTCACGGACATGTAATATTATCTAATGCGACCCATTGACAAAATTTGATATGATGTATATAATAGTATCATATCAAATAATTTTGATATGAGGTGATATCTTGGCAACTGTTTATGAGGAACAGGCAAAGGTATTTAAAGCGTTTTGCGATGAAACACGTCTGCGAATACTCCAACTACTTCGCAGCGGTGAAAAGTGTGCATGTGTTTTGCAAGAACAGCTGAACTTGAGGCAGTCGGGACTTTCCTACCATATGAAGATTCTGGTTGAATCAGGTGTTGTTGAGAGTAGGAAGGAAGGGAAATGGACGTACTACACAATTAGTGAAAAGGGCAGTGAGTATGCCGCTACTTTGCTCAAAAGGTTAACAACCCCTAAAGCGATTGCAAAAGGAAACAAATGCTGCAAAACCAAACCATCTAATGATAACTTTAAAGCAGAAAAACACATTGAAATTATTTGATATTAATATTATTTTATTGAAAGAAGAGCAGTCACAGTTTTGACTGATATGTCATCTATTATGGCGAGCTTTTAGAAGTCGTAGTGGTCCTAAAAATTTTGCAAAAAATCAAATAGAATTTGAAGGGTGGTTATATGAAAAAAAGCGAAAATACAGGGATCAGTTTTTTTGAAAAATATCTTACAGTGTGGGTTATCTTGTGCATGATTGCAGGTGTACTGATTGGTAGATTCCTCCCTGGAATTCCTGCGTTTCTCGGACGCTTCGAGTATGCCAATGTATCCATACCGATTGCCATACTCATCTGGCTTATGATCTATCCCATGATGCTGAAGGTCGATTTTCAAAGTATTAAGAACGTGGGCAAAAATCCAAAAGGGCTTTTTGTAACATGGGTGATAAACTGGCTCATCAAGCCTTTTACCATGTTCGGAATCGCCTGGTTGTTTTTCTTTGTGATTTTCAAAGCACTTATCCCCCCAGAGCTAGCTAAGGAGTATCTGGCAGGGGCTATACTTTTGGGAGCTGCTCCATGTACTGCAATGGTATTCGTATGGAGTCATCTAACAAATGGCAATGCAGCATATACTGTTGTGCAGGTTGCAACTAATGATTTGATTATCCTTGTAGCCTTCACTCCGATAGTGGCATTTCTGCTTGGTGTAGGAGGAGTATCTATTCCATGGGACACGTTAATTCTCTCGGTAGTTTTGTTCGTTGTCATTCCACTTGTAGGTGGAGTGATAACTCGCAACTATATCACCCGTAAGCATGGTCTAGAATATCTTCAGAACCAATTTATTCCGAAGTTTGGAAATGTCACAACCATTGGACTTCTTTTAACATTAGTCATCATTTTTTCATTCCAGGGCGATGTTATTCTTGCTAACCCTCTACACATAATTTTGATTGCAATACCTCTGATCATACAAACATTCCTTGTTTTTTTCATCGCTTATTTTTCGAGTAAGGCGTTAAAACTGCCGCACGATATTGCAGCACCAGCTAGTATGATTGGTGCGTCAAATTTCTTTGAACTTGCTGTTGCTGTGGCGATCTCTCTTTTCGGTACACAAAGTCCTGCCGCTCTTGCTACCATAGTGGGTGTTCTAACTGAGGTACCTGTTATGTTGATGCTCGTAAAGATTGCAAATAATACAAAAGATTGGTTCAAGTATGCGTAAATTAAAGGTTGATTTATGAAAATCCAGCAGGAAACCTCACCAATTTATTGGAGAAGTGAAAACTGTTTTAAGTTTTGGTATAATTATAGTATACAATTATATGATTGAATTAGGATGTTAAAAACATACAAGTTTCGTATATATCCAACAAACAAACAAGCAAACAAGCAAATAAA
Source organism: Petrotoga olearia DSM 13574 (assembly GCF_002895525.1). GTDB lineage: Bacteria > Thermotogota > Thermotogae > Petrotogales > Petrotogaceae > Petrotoga > Petrotoga olearia. The sequence continues at coordinate 215,161 of NZ_AZRL01000003.1, read as the reverse complement.
CAAACTTAACGAGTCATTTACAATCCTTCTATTCCTCAATCCTTGACACCAATGCCACGGACTTGACTCGAAGTTTCGGCGCCAGAAGTGGGAGCAGACAGACTGCCTCTATATGCGTCATTGCTTTATTCCTAACTTGTCAACAATTACTTTACCATCTGAATCTAATAACGGTGTAATACCCTTTGGCCCAATACCAGTATTCATTAAATAATTAACTCCAGTTTGAGTATCAACAACGATATAAATAGCACCTAATCCTAATGATTGTTCTTCTTTAATGACAAACCGTTCCTGTTTCTTCTGTTTTTTAAACATATAAAAATCTCCCTCGTATAATATGTATGGATGTGAAACTTAAAAATGGTACTAAAAATCTGCCAGAAGTATTGATTAAATTCATTTTAACAGAGAAACCGCCATAAAAAAGACCTTGAATTATTCCAAGACTTCTATCTCATCTCCGGGACGTATATATCCGCCCTTTATTACCTTTGTGAACACCCCTTCCCTGGGCATAGCGCAGACACCCACCTGCTCAAAGATTGCACATTTTGTATGACATTTTTTGCCTATCTGACTGATTTCCATTACTGCCTCGCCTATCCTGAGCCTTGTCCCTACGGGATATTTATATAAATCTATACCCTCTGTCGTGAGGTTCTCGGCAAATTTTCCCGCACTAAGGCCTTCGATGCCCAGTGCAGCAATCTTATCAATACTTTCCTGGCCTAAGAGGCTCACTTGTCTATGCCATTCTCCAGCATGGGCATCTCCCATCAGACCGTGGTTTTCCTTGAAATACCCCAAAGGTATCGGCTCCTTTATTACTCCTTTCTCCTGGCTTATATTAACTGCCGTAACCCTTGCCATATACTATTCCTCCTCAAACTCCATGAAAACAAAAATCTCTTTTTTAAAAGTATTTGTTCGCACAATTCTACAAAGAAATGATATCATATCCTTGACTCTTTTTGAAAGGAGACAAGGAAAAAATGGAGGCATTCGATATGGAGAATCCAGTGCAGGATCTTTTACAGTGACAGCTGTATATATAAATAATAAAAAGCAAATCTTTTTCAAAGACATAAATCCTATCTAACCATTACACTATTTCGATGACAATTAATTATGATCTAACACGTGTTCTATACAGGGTTATTTTATGCTATAATATAATCAATAATAGTAGAATAAAATTATAAAGGATTATTCACAAGCCTAATACTTCGCTATCTTCCCTACAAATGGGATATACTTAGTTAGGGTAGCTCTGCTACAGCATCTTGCCATATGGTGTGGTGGATAGCCAAAGGCGAAGGATATGAATGCCTTCCTCATTTCAGATAAGGATAAAAATATGTTTTGAAGAAAGTTTCGTAGTATCTAAAGGCGGTATAAAATACCATAGGAAGGAGGTCTAGACGTGGGTCAGGAAATACCAGCTAATGTATCACTGGGTCTGACATTGGGTAGTGCAGCTGGAGCGTTGTTTTTCTTAGCAAACCTTTATGTTCTGTTGCACCTTATACAGCAGATTATTGCTCCTAAGGCGCAATGGAAATGGCTTAATAATATGCGTGACAAGTGGCATTATGTGCATTATATCGGTAATATAGCAGCATTTATAGCCGTTGCGGTTCATGCTGTTAAGCTGGCACAGTTTGCTTCGATATTTCACTGGATACTTATAGCCGTTATGGCATGGATGGTGTTTGCAGGTTTTGTCATGAGGTTTACCAAAGTTAGTCCGCAGGTTAAAAGAGTACTGCGGAGGTTTCATGCCAAGTGGTATATGTTTGTGATTGTGTTGGTTCTGGTTATAATAGCTCATGTAGCTTCTCTCCCATCATTCCCTTATACGTTGGGATAGGAAAATCCCATATTCACTTTAAAATTTTTGAAACTTTTTTCATTTTTTATCCAAAAAAGTCTGGAGTGTGGCCAACACTTAAACAGTGTTTTGCTGCACTTCTTTTATTTATTATCTGAATCATTTTACAATATAGGCAAATAAGAGTACAATATATCTGGAGGTGCTTTTCATGAGTAAACTTTTTACACCGTTTAAGGTAAAGGGACTTGAATTTAAAAATCGTATTATGATGTCTCCTATGTGCATGTATTCCGCCAGTGATGACGGAAAGTTAACCGACTGGCACTTTGTACATTATAGTACTAGGGCGATGGGAGGCGTCGGTCTTATTATGCAGGAGGCTACTGCCGTTGAGAGGCGCGGCAGGATTACTGCCAAAGACTTAGGCCTCTGGGATGACAGTCAGGTTGAGCCTCTGAAAAGAATGGTGGATTTTGTACATTCAATAGGATGCAAAATAGGAGTTCAGTTGGCCCATGCAGGTAGGAAATGCGAGGTTAGGAGCGAGACGATTGTGGCCCCGTCAGTCATGGATTGGAGCGAGGAGTATCCCGTGCCAGCGGAGCTAACTAAGGAAGAGATTAAGGATATTGTAAAGGCTTTTGGCCAGGCTGCCATGAGAGCGGTAAAAGCTGGATACGATACTGTGGAGGTACATGCAGCACATGGTTACCTTATTCATGAATTTTTATCACCACTTTCGAACAAACGGGCGGATGAGTACGGTGGAAAAAGAGAAAATAGAGTGAGATTTTTGCAGGAAGTATTAAATGAGATAAAGAAAA
>NZ_AZRL01000002.1 GCF_002895525.1 Petrotoga olearia DSM 13574 | reverse complement strand
ACGGGTGGGGAGCGGGGTGAAAGGGCGCTAACACAAGTTTCTATAATCAGTAATCTAATTACACAAGGAGAGAAAAATGAAAGATAAAACGCTTTGCGATGAAAATTTCCTTTTTGATGAACTCAATCCATCAACGATCAACGTTGTACAACAATTCTTTCAAGTAATGAACCTGCAAAGACAGTTAAATTTCAAGATTATGGCAGAAAAAGATGTCTATCCAGGGCAAGGAGTTTGCTTATGGCACATTTGGAAAAATCCTGGAATCAGTCAAACAAATCTTGCCAAGCTCATGAACGTAGCTCCTCCTACCGTTTCATTGATTCTTAAAAGGTTGGAGAAAATAGGGCTCATATTCCGCAAATCCAATCCTGCTGACATGCGCACTCTTCAAATGTTTTTAACGGAAAAAGGAGAAGAAGAAATAAAAAATTTAAAAACATCATTTTCAAAGATCGTGAGATACAGTTTTGAAGGGTTATCAGATCAAGAGCTCAATACGTTTAACGAGTTACTAAAAAAAATATCCAACAACCTGTCAAAACATTTACAAAAGGGAGAAGATCAAGGATGAGAACCATATTAAGCAAATATTTAAAACAGTATTATAAAGAAGTAATTTTTGCATTGGTGTTACTCACCGTCCAAGCTGTCTCAAACTTATACCTTCCAAATTTAAATGCAAATATTATCAACAATGGTGTTGCCAAAGGAGACCTACCTTATATAATGCAAGAAGGTGGAAAGATGTTGTTATTTTCCCTATTACTCTTTGGAGCTGCTGTAGGAGCAACATTTTTTGCCTCCAGAATCTCTGCCAAATTTGCACATGACTTACGCAAAGATCTTTATTATAAGGTGCTCAATTTCTCTCAGACGGATATAGACAAGTTTGGAACCGCATCGCTGATAACGAGAAACACAAATGATGTATACCAAATTCAGATGTTAGTATTAATAATGTTGAACGTGATAATTCTTGCACCTATAATGGCTATAGGCGGTGCTATTATGGCCATTCGTCAAGACGTTGTCCTTTCTACATCTCTTATAGTGATAATCCCATTGATGGGAATTGTTGTATTTTTTCTAATGCGTAAGGCAATACCACTTTTTAAAAGCATGCAAATAAAACTTGATAATGTAAACCGGGTTTTACGTGAAAAATTAATGGGTATACGTGTTATCCGGGCCTTCGTAAAAGAGAAAAGTGAAGAGAAAAGATTCGATAAAGTCAATAATGACTTAACTCAGACCGCAATAAAAGTAAATAGATTATTAGCATTAGGTATGCCCCTTCTAATGCTGATTATGAACCTAACAACCGTTAGCATTCTTTGGTTTGGTTCTATGAGAATAGACAGTGGAGCAATGCCAATAGGCAACCTTATAGCCTTCTTAACCTATATCATGGAAATACTCATTGCAATAATGATGGCAATGATGATGTTTGTCATGTGGCCTCGTGCAGAAGCATCCGCGGACCGTATCAAAGAGGTGCTAGAAACAGAACCTACAATTACTGAACCAAACAATCCAATTATTTTGAAAAGTAAAAAAGGCAATGTTTCCTTCAAAAATGTGACATTTAGATACGAAGGTGCTGAGAGGCCCGTACTCAGAAATATTTCTTTTGAAGCTAAGCCAGGACAAACTACCGCAATTGTAGGTAGCACTGGAAGCGGTAAAAGTACTCTTATAAATTTGATACCACGCTTTTACGAAGTCACAGATGGAAAGATAGAAATCGATGGTGTAGATATTAGAGAAATATCGATGGAAGATCTTAGAGCCTCTTTGGGTTTTGTCCCTCAAAAAGCTTACCTGTTCAGTGGAACAATAGCTTCCAATCTAGCGTATGGAAAGAAAGACGCAACGGAAGAGGAAATGTGGCATGCCTTAGAAATAGCACAGGCAAAAGATTTTGTAGAAGAATTACCTGACAAATTACAAGCTCCAGTTGATCAAGGAGGAACAAACTTCTCCGGTGGTCAGAGGCAACGTTTATCAATTGCAAGGGCAATCATCAAAGAACCAAAGGTCTACATATTCGACGATAGTTTCTCTGCGTTGGATAACCGAACCGATGCGAACCTTCGTGAAGCCTTAAAGAAAGAGACTAAAAACGCAACAGTTATAATAGTGGCTCAAAGAGTAACCACAATACTGGATGCCGATTTGATAATCGTTTTAAACGATGACGGAACGATCGCTGGGCAAGGAAAACATTCTGAACTTATGCAATCATGCGAAGTGTATAGAGAAATTGTAAAGTCCCAGTTACCAGAGGAGGAAACAGCATGAGTTCCCATAATACAAAAACTTCTAACAAATCTAACAAACAACCTATGGGAATGGGAATGGGTAGACGAGGAGGAGCAACTCCTGTCGAAAAACCAAAAAATTTTTGGGGTTCATTAAAAAGACTACTTGGATATTTAAGACCACAATTGGTACCGATTTTGTTCGTTATTTCTTTTGCCGTCCTGGCTACGATCTTTATGATAACAGCCCCTAAGCTTATGGGAAACGCCACTAATGTGTTATTCGAAGGTATAATAAGCAAAAATATGCCTGAAAATACGACAAAAGAAGAAGCTATCCAAATGCTTAAACTCTCGGGAAATGATCAAATTGCCGAAATGATTGGACCGATGAACATAGTCCCAGGCCAAGGAGTGAATTATAACAGACTAATACAAATCTTATTAACCCTATTGGGAATTTACGGCTTATCTGCCCTGTTCAATTGGTTACAGCAATATCTGATGGCAGGTGTCTCGCAAAAATCTATCTATAACCTCAGAAAAGAAGTTGACAACAAACTATCAAAACTTCCACTTAAATATTTTGACAGTCATTCCCACGGTGATATTCTCAGTAGGGTAACCAACGATATTGATAATATAGGAAGAACGCTCCAACAAACTCTCACACAGATTATAACAGCGTTTGTTACTATAATTGGCGTGATCGTCATGATGCTAACGATAAGTCCTTTACTTACGTTAATCGCCCTGACTTTGATTCCCTTATCTCTAATTGTAACAATGTTCATTGTGAAAAGATCCCAGAAACAGTTTGAAACTCAATGGGACAGTACAGGTAAACTCAACGGTCATGTGGAGGAAACTTATTCAGGCCATAACATTGTAAAGGTTTTCAACAGACAAAAAGATGTAAAAGAAACATTCGACAATGAAAATGCTAGATTATATCAAGCAAGTTTCAAATCTCAATTCATATCAGGTATAATAAGACCTTCAATAGCTTTTCTGAACAATCTTAACTACGTACTTGTCAGTGTTATTGGTGGACTTAGAGTAGCTAACGGTATGATGACACTAGGGGATGTACAAGCATTTATACAGTATTCAAGAATGTTCACGCAACCGATAGTTCAAACAGCCAATATTATAAATATTTTACAATCAACTATCGCTTCTGCAGAAAGAGTATTTGAACTCTTAGATGAAGAAGACGAAGTTCCAGATCCAATCGATCCTATAGAATTACCTGAAGTAGAAGGAAGGATAGTCTTTGAGAATGTATCTTTCAGTTATGACCCTAAAAAACCTTTGATAGAAGAAATGAACTTAACCGTTCAACCTGGGGAAAACGTCGCGATAGTAGGACCAACAGGTGCGGGAAAAACAACACTTGTAAACCTTTTGATGAGATTTTACGATGTCACAGGTGGAAGGATTACCTTGGATGGTATTGACATTAGGCAAATGAGAAGATCGGATCTCAGAAAAAACTTTGGTATGGTGCTTCAAGACACCTGGCTATTTGGAGGCACGATAAAGGAAAATATCGCATACGGTAAAGAAGATGCATCTGATGAAGAGATCATCCAAGCTGCTAAAGCGGCGTATGTAGATCATTTCGTCAGAACCTTACCGCATGGCTACAACACAGTAATAGATGAGGAAGCCTCGAACCTATCTCAAGGTCAAAGACAATTAATAACAATCGCAAGGGCTTTCCTTGCAGATCCAAAAATTTTAATTTTGGATGAGGCAACAAGTTCTGTGGACACTCGTACAGAAACATTAATACAACAAGCTATGGAAAAACTGATGAGAGGGCGTACAAGCTTTATCATTGCTCATAGATTATCTACGATCAGAGATGCCGATACAATCTTAGTAATGGATCACGGTTCCATTGTCGAAACTGGAAATCACGAAGAGCTCATGAAAAATAAAGGCTTTTACTACAATCTTTATATGAGTCAATTCTCAGGAATTGATTTGAAAAAACAACTTAAAGACTCAAAAACATCTGAAGAAAATACAGCATCTGTCAAAAGCTAAGCCACTTTCCATCTCAACTGAATTGTGCTGTTAAGTGGATGGTTTTCTGACAATTTATCCCCATATGATATAATATATAATTAGAAACTAGAAAATAAAAGGGGATGAATCTGATGAAAGTCAAGGAAATAATATTTATAGTGGAAGAAGATCCAGAAAGCGGATATAACGCTAGGGCTTTGGGAGAATCAATCTTTACAGAAGGATCTTCCTTAGATGAGCTTAAAGAAAATATTAAAGATGCTATAAAATGTCACTTTGATAAAGAAGAAGATATTCCCGATATTATAAGATTGCATATCGTAAAAGAAGAGACATTCACATATGTCTAAAGTTCCAAAAAGAGCAGCTGGTAGAAGAAATTTTCAAAAAATAAAAAATTCTTCCCTAAATCTAAACAAGCAGTCTTTATCACTTGAAGGATTAGAAATTAAAGATAAAACTATATTTGCAAAATTGATGCCAAAACTAATGATAGAATCAAAAAAAGACGCCCAACATGGGCGTTTTTTCAATTAAAAATTGTTGCTAATTTCCACCAATTCTTCTCTTTCTTCCCCTTCAAAAACATAAAAAGAAAGGGCAGAAGGCTTTCTTCTCAACGTGTATTTTTTCACGAATGGATCAATCTCTTTTGGTACTTTCGGTGTGAATTCTTTTGGTATATCTTTTAAGTCATAGTACCTACCGTAATTCATTATGAACTTTTCTATTATCTTTTTTTGTCTTGTATCAAGGCCAATGTAATTTTCTATGAACTCTTTTAAATTCTTTTTATTTAAGTCTTTCATAAACCTTTTTACAACTTCTTTCCTTCCCAAATAAAAAGGATGTTCGTTGAAGGTTATATTTTTGTTTGTGTGGATTTTTGGTTTTTGAACGTTTGTTGGTAAAGAATTAAAATCTGTCCTTTATTCACAATTTCAATTAAAGATCGAAGATTCATTCTAAGAACCCCCCTGACCTCATGAAATATTTACACAGCGTTATAATAATGGAATATTCGTTTACTTCAATTCAACTTAGAAATTTCTCAAAAAAATAGATCGAAATCATTCAAACACAATTGTACCATAATACAGATAAAAAAAGAAAAAGAGAATATAAGTAATTTAAAGATAACAAAAATTATCAAGTTTGATTTTAACATAAGTATTTTTTGACCGATCTCTGTAATACTTTATCAATGTATATTTGAAGACAATTAAAAAAACACTTGAAAATCATATGGAAAAGCGTATAATTTAAAGGTTCTCTTCCAAAAAGTGTGGGTAGAAAAAATGAAATATGAACAAATGATTAAATAATCTGGTATCATTTAGGCGAAGGATACAAAAAAGGACAAAATACTTGCTATTAAAAAATCCTAACAACCTTACTAAGAAAGATAAAGTTAGACTCGATGAAACGCTCCGAAATGGGTTCAAGGAAGAACAACATCTTGACACAGTTCAAGCCTACGGATTGGTGCTTGAGTTTAAAAAGATGTTCGATTACAAGAAACCTTCTTATGTAATTAAGTATTTTCTGTTTTTCTTTATTGCCGTTGATAAACTTAATTGAACTTTAGCTTAATTACCCACTATTTTCGTGATAGAACATTTAACCTTTAACATCAAAGGTATTAAAAGTTAGTTAAAATACATGTTTTAGAGTTTCTAAAGATAGTATAACTTATAAAAAGGAGGAGATTTATCCAATGAGGTTAAAAATAATTTCTTCTAACGTTAAAAGATTTTTCGAATACTCAAAAAAGTACAAAAAGATTCACCTAAACCTTTATCTTTTATCAATTCCAATTACGCTTTTTTTCATAGCCAATCCCTATATTTTGAGATACATGATCGATGAAGTTATATTTCAAAACAAGTTTTCTCTTCTCTTACCTTCCATGTTGGCGTATATAACTGTGGTAGTAGGTCAAGTTGTTCTGGCCTTTTTTGAAAATTATTATGCAGGTGCAAGTGAAGCAGATGTGATAAAGAATGAACAACTGACTTTATATGAAAAAGTTCAAAAGATTTCTTCTGCTTACTCTTCAGACAACCAAATTGGAGATTTCCTCGCTAGGATCACATCCGATATAGCTGAAATAGCCAACTTTCTCGTACTAACAAAACCTGTGATAATATTAAACATCATCGATGTTTTCATTATTTTAATTGTTTTATCAACTTTTAGTTGGCAGCTTACTTTGTTAGTTATTGCAACGATACCGTTATATTACTGGATATTAAACCATTTCAATAAAAGATTATTAGACACTTCGAAGAAGGAAAGAAAAGAATACAGCAAGGTCATGGAAAGTCTGAGAGAAAAGATTGAGGGTATAAATATTATAAAATTATTCGCGAAAGAACCGCTTTTTCATAAAAAATTAGAAAAGGATACCGAGGATTGGAGAAAGGAAAAGAGAAAGTACGTCTGGAATGTTACCGGTTTAGAACAAGGGATGATTTTTATAATAACGATAACGACTCCATTAGTAATAGGTTTAGGTGGTTATATGGTGATGTCTGATACCATTACAATTGGTAGTTTAATGGCTTTCTATTCCTTTTCAAGCTGGTTGTATAACCCTTTGAGGATGATCAATGAGCAACTAGCCCAATTACAAAGAGGAGACTCATTGGCAGAAAGATTCTTTGAAATCCTCGATATGCCTGAAGAGGAAAGTGATGGTATATATCTTTTCCCCGAGGATTACGATATCGAATACAAAAACATCTCATTCAAATACAGAGACGAGATAGTTTTGAAAAACATAAATCTCTTCTTTGGCAAGAACGAAAAGATAGCGTTGGTAGGAACAAGTGGATCTGGCAAAAGTACGATGGTGAGTCTTCTTGTGAGATTATATGATCCCACAAACGGTAAAATACTATTAGGGAATAAAAACATAATAGATTACAAATTACAAGAAATCAGAGAAAAGATAAAGTTAGTCAGAGGTAACGAACCCTTATTCAACATGACGGCCAAAGAAAACATAATGCTTGATGATGAATTCACTGAAGAAGAATTCATGAAGGCGGTAAAAAAAGCGAAGGTAGATAAATTCATAGGGCTTTTAGATGAAGGATACGATACTGTAGTAGGAGAAAGGGGAGGTAAACTCTCAGATGGGCAAAGGCAGAGAGTAGCAATAGCAAGAGCATTGATAAGGGAACCAAAGGTATTGATACTGGATGAAGCAACGTCAGGGGTAGATTCACAGACAGAAGAAGAAATATTCGATGAATTGAAAGAGTACGAGATGACTTTGATTATAATATCCCACAGACTATCGACGATAAGAAAAGCAGACAAAGTGATACTATTAAAAGATGGAGAGATAATGGAAGAAGGAGTACATGAAGAGTTACTAAAAAATTCTCCCCTTTACAAAGAAATAATAGAAAGTCAGTTGGTTGTATGAAAGACTAATTAGCCTTTATTTTCTATTTTCGTAAGAGAACTATTTTTATTTCTAAATGGAGGGATGAAAGATGGTAAATGCTTTTGTTGCAAATTTCAAGAAAAATTTTATTGAAATGAGGAGGTATTTTTTTGACACAGTTTCTTCATTCATAATACTTTTCATCATCTTCTATCTTATATTTTTTGGGTATATGGTAGCAAGTGGACCTAATTTCGGAGATACAATTGATGGAATCATTGTGAGTTATTTCATGTGGATAATGTTTTTAGCTTCGTTCCAAGGTGTCTCAGACTGGATAAGTCAAGAGGCAGAAAGAGGAACTTTGGAACAACTGTTTATGTCTCCTGTAAGATTTGAGTTTCAAATGATTTTTCATGTGATAAGTGATTTTTGTATAAACGTTCTAATGATAGTACCTTTGATGTATTTAGCAGCTTTTACAACAGGAAGAACTTTGAATTTCGACCTTTTTACTCTCCTCTATTTAATTATTCTTGGTTCTATTAGTGCGGTTGGTGTTGGTTTAATTCTGGGGGGAATCGCTTTGATATTTAAAAAGATTTCTTCACTCATTCAAATATGTACTTTTGCTTTCCTGGCAATTTTGATGTTTGAAGTTGATGCGCTTTGGTTTGAACTTTTGCCAATGGTAAAAGCAACGGGGATGATGAGAAGTATGGCGGTTACAGGAACAAAGTTTTATCAGTTTCCTGTTCAAGACCATGTTATTTTGTGGATAAGTGCAGCTTTATTTCTTTTGCTAGGAATAATTATATTCAGGGGTTTTGAAAAACGTGCCATGGTTAAAGGAACCCTGGGACAATATTAAAGGGTGGTGAAATAGATGAACGTTATTGAAGTTAATGATTTACTAAAAAGATACCCACAAAGAACTTCAAAAGAAATGCTTACAGCAGTGGATAAGATTTCATTTCATGTGAAAGAAGGAGAGATCTTCGCACTCCTTGGCCCAAATGGTGCAGGAAAAACAACTACCATCAAAAGTATATGTGGCCTTCTTGTTTTCGATGAAGGAAAGATAAAAATAAAAGATTATGATTTGAAAGCAAAAAGGTCTAAAGCTCTTAAACAGATAAGTGTAGTTTTGGAAGGGAGTAGGAACCTTTATCACAGGTTAACCCCAATTGAAAATATACAGTATTTTGTTGGAATCAGGGGGAAAAAGATATCGAAAAATGAAGCCTTAGATATTTTAGATTTTTTGAGAATTAAAGAAAAAGCCAACGAAGTGGTTTATACGCTTTCAAGGGGAATGCAGCAAAAAACAGCCCTTGCTGTCTGTTTAGCAGCGGATACTGATGTTCTCCTATTGGATGAACCTACTCTTGGGCTCGACGTAATTTCTAATGTAGAATTTAGAAGATTGTTAACAAACGTGAAAGAAAAAGGAAAGAGCATCCTTCTTTCTACTCATGATATGGCATTAGTTGAAGAAATAGCGGATAGAGTTGCGATAATAAACAATGGGAAAATAGTTGTGTGTGAAGATAAGAAAAAGCTAATGGATGTTTTCAGTGCAACAGGCTACAAGATAAAAGTAAGGTCAGAAGATACTTTAGAGAGAGAACTTGATAAAATTGGTATTACACAAATAACAAAGGAGAGTAACATTTACGATCTAACGGTAGATTTCAAAACATCTTCAGAATTATATGAGGTTATCGATTTTTTCAAATCACATGATGCAGAAATAGTGAGCATAGAAAAACAAATGGTGAATTTCGAAAAGATATTCATTTCATATACTAATGGGGATAGGGGAAGACAAAACTAAACTCTTGGCGGGATTTTATTCACTCTTTCCCGCCAACTTTTATTCTAGGGTCAAGAAATCCGTATATTAAATCTAAAATTACAATACCGCAGATGTATAAAAGAGTTGTAAAAGACAAATTCCCCAAAAGAACAGGAATATCATCCTGCTGAATAGCAGCCCAAAAAAGGTTGCCCATTCCAGGCCAATTAAATATACCTTCGATGATCAATGCTCCTGAAAAAGAATCAAGTACAGATAAAACCGACATTGTTAAGATGGGTGGAGCCGAAGCTCTTAAAGCGTGCCCAAACAAAACTTTTCTTTCAGGAATACCCCTTGCTCTGGCAGAAGTTATGAAATCATTCTGCAAATTTTGTAACACTATATTTCTTGATAAATATGCTCTTCCCCAAAAACGGAAAAAAACAAGCGTAGATAAAGGTAGAATTAAATGATACACAATATCTACAAATCTTTTTATTAAACCCTCAGGAGGTGGCATGCTAAATATACCCCCTGAAGGAAATAAAGGCAATCTGAAAGAAAAAAACATAATCATTACTAACCCAACCCACCACGTGGGAAGACCGTAAAAAACCATTGTAAGTATTGAAGTAGTTTTGTCCATAATTCCCCCTGCTTTTTGAGCCTTTTTTATGCCCAAATATACCCCCAAGAAAATATCTATGATAATAGCCATAGTAAAAAGAAGCATAGTGTTAGGTACTCTTTCTAAAACAATTTTAATAACATCAGTTTCCCCTTTAAAAGATCTTATAGACATTGATTGCCCATAATTAAAAGTGAGGGTATCAATCCAATCAGAAAAAATCTCGGGTAATATTGGCCCTTCCAAAAGGTAGCTATAGCGAAGTTTAAACATGACGTTGAAAAGTACAGAATACACAAAGATAATAACAGAATAAATCATAACACCCATTAACATCCTTTTAAAAGCATATTTCCAATACATCCAATAACCACCTTTATATCTTTTCATCAAAATTAAAAAACCCCACATCTGTGGGGATTTTTTAAATCTTTTCTACTTGTTGATCTATCTCTTTGTACCTATAACAGGCAACGTAATGACCGCTTGAATCTTCTACCAACTCTGGATCATCCACATTCTCAAAACATTTAGGTTGTGCATAAATACACCTAGGATGAAACCTACATCCCTTCGGAAGGTTTCCTGCAGAAGGGATCTCTCCCTTTATTGGTAATTCTTTTATTACGTTTTCTTTTCCAGGTAAAGGTTCTGGTACGGCTTCTATTAAAGCTTTGGTATATGGATGTAGAGGTTTTTCGATTATTTCGTCTGCGTTGCCTAACTCTACTATCCTTCCCAGATACATAACTGCCATCCTATCGCAAAAATATCTGGCGGTTGATAAGTCATGAGTTATGTATAAATACGTAAGCCCTAAATCTTGCTGAACGTCTTTCATCATGTGGAGAATTTCTGCCCTAGTTGATAAATCAATCATAGAAACTGGTTCATCAGCTATTATAAAATCTGGGGAAAGAACTAAGGTTCTTGCAGTGGCAACTCTTTGCCTTTGCCCTCCACTGAGCATGTGAGGGTATCTATCCATAAACTCTTCAGGTGGTGTTAATTTTACTTCATTTAGAACATTTTTTGCTATTTTTTCAATCTCATTAGGATCCTTCGTTTTTTCATGAATGATCAACGGTTCAGCTAGAACATCTCTAACTCTAAACCTTGGATTCATCGAAGAGTAAGGATCTTGAAAAATCATTTGTACATCTTCTTTATACTTCTTAATTTCATCCGTAGAAGATAAAGAAGTAACATCATTACCTTTAAATATTATTTGGCCCTCTGTTGGTTCTTCTAATTTCATCAATAATCTACCCGTCGTTGACTTTCCACAGCCAGATTCTCCAATTAAACCAAATATCTCTCCTTTTCTTATATCAAAACTTACATTATCAACCGCTCTTACCCATCTTCGTTGTCCTTGAAAAACCTCTGACATGGTTCTTCGTAAAGGAAACCATTTTTTCAAATTCTTAATACTCAATATGACTTCATCACTCATCAAAACACCTCCAGCAAGCCGCAAAATGCCCGGGTTCAATTTCCTTTAATGGTGGTTCTTCTACTTTACATCTATCGAAAGCAACCGGGCAACGCTCATGGAATCTACATCCATTAGGTGGATTGAGCAAATCAGGTGGGACACCGGGTATAAAAGCAAGCTCTTCAACTTTTTTATGTAAACGAGGTGTAGCTCCCAGTAAACCTTTAGTATATGGATGTGCTGGACCCTGTGGTCCATAAATATGATAATTTTCTCCAATTTCAGCAATCTTACCTGCATACATCACCATTATCCTGTCGGCAACTTCCGCTACGGTAGCTAAATCATGGGTTATAAAGATAAAAGACAAATTGAGATCTTTTTTTAGGTTTTTCAAAAGGTTTATTATTTGTGCTTGAACGACAACATCTAACGCTGTAGTAGGTTCATCGGCTATAACTACTTTCGGCTCTAAAAATAACGCTGTGGCAATTACAACACGTTGCTTCATACCACCTGATAATTCGTGAGGATATCTCTTTAAAACATCCTCCGACAAACCCACCTGATTTAAATATTTTTTAATTATAGCAAAAGCCTTTTCTTCTTCCATTTCCCTATGGGTTTGAAGGGTTTCCATCATCTGTTTTTTAATGGTGTAAACTGGAGTCAAACTATTCATGGCCCCTTGAAAAACCATGGAAATCTTCTCCCACCTAACTCTTTTACGTAAAACTGATTCTTTTAAAGGAACTATATTTTCTCCATCTATATTAATCTCACCACTTACAATCTTGCCTGGAGGGTTAGGCATTCTCAAAAGACCCATGCCCAAAGTCGTTTTACCACATCCAGACTCTCCAACAAGACCTAATGTTTCACCTTCTCTCAGAGAAAAGCTAACATCGTCTAATCCTTTTACAACACCTTTTCTTGTATAATAGTACACTTTTAAATTTTTAACATTTAAAATATCATTCATTCATATCTACCTCGTTCTCAATTTTGGATTTAAGATGGTGTCCATTGCAAAACCTAAAAAGGCAAAAGTCATACCTACTAAAGCGATAGCAATTCCAGGAGGTACAACCCACCACCAAAGACCGTTTGTTACAGCTCCGCCGTTCATGGCATCATGAAGAATCTGTCCCCATGTTACTATGGTCGCATCTCCTAAACCAAGCAAACTAACGGTTGCCTCGTAAAGAATGGCGCTCGGAACATTCAAGGCCATACTTGCAAAAGAGTATGGAATCAAGATTGGAATCATATGTCTAAAAATTATTCTTCTGTGTGAAGCACCTAAAGCTTTTGCCGCTTCAACATATGTTTCTTCTTTTATTTGTAGGGCCATGCTTCTCACTGTTTTAACAGGACCTACCCAAAAAAACAAACTCATCATAAGAATAAGGCTCCAAATAGAAGGTTTAAATATTGCTGATAAAACAATCAAAACAGGAAGAAGAGGTATGTTGATGAAAATTTCCCAAATTCTCTGCATTATTGAATCAACTATACCACCATAATACGCAGAAACAACTCCGTAAATAACTCCTACTGACACTGAAATAGCAGAAGTCATAAGCCCTATGAACAATGCCCATTTAATGCCTGCCAACAAGCCACTCCAAACATCTCTTTTAGAGTTATCTGTTCCAAGCAAACCAGAAACGCTCCCTGAAACAACTAACCTTGTGTCTTCAATAACCGTTTCCTCTGTCATTTTCATTAGATTTATATTTAGCTTGTAAGTTCCATTTAATGGAGTTGGATTTGAAAAAAGCTCACC
The DNA here is from genome assembly GCF_002895525.1 of Petrotoga olearia DSM 13574. GTDB lineage: Bacteria > Thermotogota > Thermotogae > Petrotogales > Petrotogaceae > Petrotoga > Petrotoga olearia. The sequence goes on along the minus strand of NZ_AZRL01000002.1, from coordinate 36,300 downwards.
ATCTGCTTGTGAAAAAAGCACAGTATTTACGTCAACTCTCGGGGGGAGGTTTTTCACATACCTCCTTGCAAAACTTCTAACGTTGTTACCTGATTCATTAACAAGTGATATCCTAAAATCTTTTTCCGTGTTCGAAGTAAAACTTTTATTCACTAAATTGATTTTATTACCATCTGGGCGTTCCAGCACAATATTCAAACTAAAGTTACCTTTAAAAGTCCCTCTATAGATTAGATCAACAGGCGGGATATCATAATCGTACTGATACTCTATAACTGTATTTAACATAGTAATTGGACCAGAAATATTTTGTTCTGTATATTCTAAATCCTCAATATATTCAGTTGGAGTATAATCCTTTTGAGAAAACCAATTTATCCAAACAGGGGGAACACTTCTGGGATTATCTTCCCAATATGTTATATCTCTCCACCTTGTAGAAGCTTCGGGGAAAGGGGTTAAAAACGGTTCAAAAATGACTAAAAATATAAAAAGAAGTAAAAGAATTATTCCAGCTATACCAAATTTAACTTGCTTGAACTCATCCCAAAAATCTTTTAACTGCTTAGCAACACGATTTGTTTTATTCACGCTTTCCCACCAACTTTTATTCTAGGGTCTAAGAAACCGTATATCAAATCCAAAACGACGATACCAGAAATGTATATGAGCGTTGTTATGGAAAGGTTACCTAAAAGAACTGGGATATCATTCATCTGAACCGCTGACCAATAAAGGTTCCCCATTCCAGGCCAACTAAATATACCTTCAAACACCAGTGCTCCAGAAAAAGAAGCTAACAAGGATAAAAGGGACATGGTTAAAATAGGGGGTGCAGAGGTTCTTAAGGCATGACCGTATAAAACTGTTCTTTCCGGAATGCCCCTTGCCCTTGCGGACATTATGAAATCCTCTTGCAAATTTCCTAAAACTATATTTCTAGTTAAATAAGCCCTTCCCCAAAAACCTATGAACACCAAAGTAATTATAGGCAAAGCCATATGATACAAAGTATCAAACAGCCTTCCAAAAAAGGTTGTTGGTGGTGGGACACTGTTCATACCTCCAGATGGGAAAATAGGTATTGCAAATGCAAACAACATTATCATAACCATCCCAAACCACCAAGATGGCAGACCGTATACCCCCATAGTTATTATAGAAGTAGTCTTATCCATTGTTCTTCCAGCTTTCTGAGCTTTTTTTATACCCAACCATACACCAATCAAAATATCGATAATTATCGCAGTGGTAAACAACATCAAGGTATTGGGAATTCTTTCTAAAACTATTTTTAGTACGTCTGTTTCACCTTCAAAAGACCTCATTACAGTTGAATTCCCATAATTGAAAGTCAACGTATCGATAGCCCTCCAAAAAATTCTGGAAAGCACCGGATCATCTAAGTGGTATAACTGACGAAGTTCGCTGATCCTTCTCTGCCTGTATTCTAACAAATATTGAGGATCTGTTCCTACCTGTGACATCTTCATCATTTCACCGTTTACTTGTTCGACTATTTGACTATTTAACGTCTGATCCATTACGGTGTTAAATAAAGCAGAATATATAAAAATGATGACAACGTAGATTACAACACCCATCAATATTCTTCTTACTGCATATCTCCAATACATACGGTTAATCACCTCTGTATATAATTCAACTTTCTGAAAAATAGGCTCCCGTGAGGGAGCCTTTAAACCCTAAAAAGGCTTTTTAGAACATTAATACACAACGATAGTTGTTGAATAAGTAGATGGAATTGCTCCTTCCGATCTTGCAGTAACTACAACTGCATAAGTACCGGGGTCTAATGTATTAAGCACGTCTCCAGGTATAGTTGCAACAAATGTTCCAGCTGTTTCTACTTGCGCCTTGAAACTCACTGGCCCTTCTGGTGTGATCAAAGAAACCTCTACATCCCCTTCAGGAGCTGGGGAATATATATCGTATGGGTAAAGAACCTCTGATACATTAATCGTAACAGGTAAGTCTAACCCTCTTATAGCAGCAAAAGCAAGTTCTATACTATCGACGTTCAACCTAACCGTTTCAAAGTACTCGTTCCAGTATCCACGTTCGAATGGGTACCTATCATCCCTAACAGCCGTTAATTCGACAAAACGTGCACTTGGATCATATCTGGTCATCATGAAAGGACCATTCCCTATATAAGCATGGTTGTATTCATTAACGAAAGCAAGCGCCGCTCGGTACCTTTCGACAGCCTCGGCAGGTGTAACCATGTCTTCAATGTAAATAGGCACGTACCTCTCATCGATCATCTTTTGAAGTTCCGCTTTAATATCGCTAACCGTTACAGGCTCAAGTACATCAACTTCATAGACGTTTCCGCCTGCGGCTGTTGCTGAGAATGTGTACTCTCTTCCTGACACTCCTCCATGTTCAACCAACCTCGTTAAAGCTTCAACTATTTCCCAAGAAACACCTATTGGTTGCCCTGATTGAGAAACTGACCAGCCAGGTGCTCCCCAAGAAGCTAAGTACATATCATCAACCGGGAAGTTGTAATCGAACCATACGGTTATCGAACCGTCTGCATTTACTTTTCTTGCAACCTCAACTTCCAGTCCGGGCATTGCTGAAGCAGAGTAAGTTGCATCATACCTTGAATCACCTTGTCCGGAATCAACTGAAAGGTCCCATACATATGGAGTGGCATACATATAATCTACTAAGCTTTCAGAAATCCCATGATTCCAAACACCGTATATTATATCGTAAGTACAAACGCTAACAGATGTAACGCCTGGTCCTACAGGAACCCATTTTTTACTATCAGGATCAACTCTAATAGCATCTGCGGGGACCTCTATTAAACCAACCATTTCACCTTTTTCGTCAACTACAAATTTGGTATCCAACGTTTCCATCCTTGGAACAACTTTTGCAGGTGTAATATCAGCTGAAGCCGGGCTTTCAAACATACCGTAATCGTACATATTCGATGCAACGTTTATGGAATAGCTATCGTTGAATCCATCTGTTCCTACAGGATCCCAAGCACCCATGAACAAAGATCCTTGAGCAGAGAATTGAACAACGTTCAAGGTTCGATCAACCGTATCTCCAGTGATAATGGACCATTGATTTAATCCATCTCCTAGCCCATATACCATTCGTCTGTTGAATCGATCTTTGTTAGCAACAAAGAAGTCTTCTTGATAGGTTAGATATATCCTAACGGAATCTCTAATACCCAATTCAGTTGCTCTGAGGATCATATCCCAATACTCTTCTTCTGTTGCAAAATTACCGGCATAAACCTTTTGAGTTAACTCATCAATCTCATCTTGTTCATAGTTCCAAAATGTTGGCTCTTGACCTCCTGGCATATTAGCATACCAAGGTGCATACATTTGGGAGACAATGTGGTGCCAGTACTTTCTCGTAGCACCTGCACCCCAACCTTCAGTGTATATATGCCATTGTAGATCGGCAGGGTTTGAGTAATAAGCAAGATCAACTGCTGCATATCTGTCTATTTCTATTCGTTCAACCCTTATACCAGTTTTTTCAATTTGATCTGCTATGTATCTACCTGCTGGTAACCTTCCGTTAGGGTCATCTACGCGAATTATGAACTTCAACGTTACTGGTTGTCCATCGAATGTCCACCATTGACCTTGTTTTACCAATCTTCCTCTATTTTCAGGCAGATTGGCAGCCTCATTCATAGCGTTTTCTATCATTTCAAAAGCTAGATCTTGGTTACCTTCTGGAGTAAAACCCATATTTGCAGTAATATCAATGTAAGGTTGGGTCCCAGGTTGTCCAGGGGTTGCCATCGTATACATTACTCCACCTGCACCTTGAAGAATCTCGTCGACTAAATACTGTCTGTTAATTAGGTAATTCATAGCATACCTTACTTCTTGAATCGCCAACGGGTTAAAATACTCAACACCGTCAACATTTACCGTATACGGAGGTTCGTTTGGTATTGGGTTAAATAATAAAGACCAAGAACCCGATGGAATGTTGTAAATATCTAAGTTTTGAAGTACCGATTGGGGCAAAGAATTAATCGTTGGAGCCCCAACACCCGTAAAAAACACATCTACGTTGCCAGCTGCGACATCTTGAATTGCGACATCTTGTTGCATTCTCACACCGAAATAAACCTTATCCGGCATAGGTCCCTTTTCTGCTAAGGCAAAAGCAGAAACCAAAACAAACGTAACCAGCAAAAAAGTCGTTACTTTCCTCATAATATCCCTCCTTTAACATTTGTAAAACCCTAATTGAAGCAAACTTACTCACAACAAAACAATAGATTAAAATTAATTGCTACTTAACAATATTTTCTCTTACATACTTAATTATAATGAAGTTTACATAGTTTGTCAAGTTAGAAAAAACTAATTAACAGTAATCTAAGGTATTTATTGCCAATTATTCTTAAATAATGAAAGAAATTTCAATAATGCTAATTTTTTCAAATTTTCAATTAATTTCTTGGTATTTATAAAGATAGGAACTTAAATCTTGAAGTCGTTTTCTTAACTAAAGAAAAATCCCCACTTTTTTAAGTTTAAATAGTAATTGTAGCTAATTTAGGAAAGAATGGATTGATGTTCGATAGGCTTGAAAAAATTGTGGACTCATGCTGGTGGGCATAATAAAAGACCCCACAAAGTACGTGGGGCTTATATTAATTATTGAACTAAAATTATAGACCTAAAGCTCGTGGATCCAGTGCATCCCTTATGGCATCGCCGAATAAATTAAAGGCAAGAACCGTTATAATGATAAATAATCCAGGTAAAAGTACCCACGGGTAACTAGTTAAAACTTGGATATCTTGAGCCTGAGAAAGCATCAAACCCCAAGAGGCTCCAGGTTCTGTTACTCCAACACCCAAGAAACTAAGACTTGCTTCACCTAAAATATATCCTGGAATAGATAAAGTAGCTGAAACAATTACGTAAGTATAGGTGTTTGGTAACAAATGGTTCCAAATCACTTTTCTTGGAGGATATCCTAATGCAATAGCCGCTTGAACAAACTCCGTTTGTTTCAAACCCATAGTCATTCCTCTTATAACCCTTGTCATTCCGGGCCATCCAATGAAAGATAAAATTACAACTATCAAAAGATACCTAATCTCCGGTGAGATACCTGTGGGCAAAACAGCACTTAAAGTTAATATCAAATAAAGACTAGGAATTGACATCAATATTTCCGTGAACCTCATAGTCACTTCGTCTACCCATCCTCCAAAATATCCTGCTAAACCACCTAAAAAAATACCTATTGTAAAAGTTAATAATATTCCAATCAACCCTATAGAAAGAGAAATTCGGGAAGCAAAGAATATCCTACTGAAAATATCCCTTCCATATTGGTCCGATCCCCATACATAAAGTATCCCATCGTTGGAAAAATAATCGGATAGCGAAGGCAATTTTGTTTTTTCAACTCCAAATAAATGTAAATTCGTAGGGATAATCCCAAAAAGCTTATAATCCCACGAACGAATAAAAAATTCAATAGGGTAATTTTTCAAATTAACTGCGCGCAAATCTGAAGGGGTCAATACAACAGGCATAAAATCAAAATAAACATTTATTTCTTCCAAAGTTGCAAAAGTATCTACACTGATAATTTCTTGATTTCTTATTTTAGGAGCGTATCTATAATCACTTTTGTAAGTATTAATTGCCATACTTCTGTTATCTTCCTTAACAACAATCGTATCTCCACTCAAAAGTTTTGAAAAATTAACGTCATAAAGACCATCTTCAAACGAAACCGGCCCATTTAAGTTTTCTTCTTTGGTGAAATAAGATAAAGGAATCAAATTCTGATCGTATTTACGACTGGTTGCTAATTCAACGTACTCCCCATCTGCAGTTTTCGCCATAATAGTATTTTTAAATGTATATGTAATATCTGAAACTGTTGCATTGTATGTTGGATTGTATTCCCCCAATTCAAAAGTAATTAAATCGCCCGTTTCGGGATCTCTTGCCTTTATAATATCCAAATGGGTTGCTTCTACATAATCACTTTGGTACGTTATTGGATCTCTTTCACTCATATAGAGGTAAGTGTGGGGACCAACTCTTTCTCCTGTGAATAAATCTTTTCTATAAATTGTAGAAGGAGGAGCAAACCTATACTGAATATGATTATTAAATGGATTCATTGGAGAGACAAAATCTGCAAATATAGCCAGTAAATACAAAATAATCAAAACAACAAGTGATATCATTCCCAGTTTATGCCTTCTTAAAGCTCTCCAAATAAGTGCAGGGGTTGACATAAATTCTCGCTCAAAAAGTTCTTCATCGTTTTGTGTGTTTTGAGGTATGTCTTTCAAATTATTTTTTTGCTTTTTTCTCACTTAAAAATCCCTCCAATTTAAGCACTCATTCTTAATCTGACACGAGGATCAGATGCCGCTAGTAAGATATCAGCGATCAAATTACCCACAATTAAAAGAATACCTTGCAATAACAAATTGGCCATTACCAAATAAATATCTTGTTGGAAAATCGCGTCTCTCATCAACGATCCTAAACCTGGCCAAGAAAACACATATTCCGTTATCAAAGCACCACCTAATATCGCAGATAAACTGAATCCTAAGGAGGTAATTACAGGATTGATAGCGTTTCGCAAAGTATGCTTGTAAATGACAACATCTGAAGGCATCCCTTTAGCTCTGGCAAATTCAGCATAATCTTGGTTCATCTCATCTAACATCTGCCCTCTCATAATACGCATAGTTCCCGCAAGAGACGCAGTTCCCAAAGTAATTACTGGGCCAGCTACATGCCAGAAAAAATCACCTATCTGTTTGTACCACGGAAAATTAGCAAATTCCCGTGATAGCATCCCCCCAATAGGAAATATCCCTGTATTTGCAGCCCACATTAACCATAAAAGGGCAAAAAAGAAGTTCGGGATTGAAATGCCTATGAGGCCAATAGTAGAAAGGGCTTGGTCAGTAAATTTGTATTGGTGAAGGGCGGCAGTTATTCCTAAAGGTATACCGATTCCCCAGGTAAAGATAAAAGTTGTCACCCCCAATAAAAGTGTGGCTTCTAATCTTCTGAGCAACACTTGCCAAACATCTATTTTATAAACAAATGAGTATCCCCAATCTCCCTGTAGAATATTCCCTAGCCATAAAAAATACTGAGTCACAGGATTTTTATCTAACCCATACAAAGTCTCTAATTCTTGAATCTTCTCGCGGCTAATATTGGGGTTTATTCTATACGTATCTAAAAAATCACCGGGTGCCAATTGCATAACAAAAAATGAGATAACTGATACTCCTAACAACACAGGTATAGCAAGAATAAGTCTTCTAACTATATACTTAAGCAAAATCGAAGCCTCCTCACTATGATTTTAAAAAGGCAGAAGGTCTCCCCTCCGCCTTTTTCTACTGACCTAAAATTACTATTCTTTCCAAGCGTACTCAATTTTCCACAAACCTGGAGAATAGGAATAACCGTAAGGATTAATCGTTCCATATTTTTCTACAGGATATAAATGTAAAGTATTTTTGTGCATGTTCAAATAATTCTGAGAAATTGTGTAAACTAGGATCTGATTCTCTGAAATCAACATTTGCCATTCATCCCAAAGTTTTTGAAGCTCATCTTTATCTAATATTGAACGTTGAACTCTCATAATCTCGTCAATTCTTTTCTCAGCAGGGTGTACGAAATATTCATTTGGATCAACCCAATCCATAACTTCGGGAGACCAATTCCAGAAGTGTAATCCCCCATCTAACAACCAAACGTTTGTACTCCATCCAGGATCGTCTCCTCCAACTAATCCTATGATAATTGCATCCCAGTTCTCTGAGTACATTCTTTGAACCATAGCGTTGAATTGGACCGGCCTATAATTAACTTTTATTCCTAATTTAGCTAAGGAATCAACTAAAATTACAGCGATTTCGTTTCTCATGACGTTTTCACCATTGGTGTTCAATTCAAATTCTACGACGTTTCCATTCCAATCGACTAACTGGCCCCTATTATTCCAAGTGAAACCTCCTTCTCTTAGTAACCTCTGTGCGGTAACAAGAGAATATCTGTATCCCAAATTCTCAATTTCAGGATTGTAGAAAGCCGAAGAATTAGTTCTTGGACCATAGACAGGTACGCCTAAACCGTTGTACAGTGTTTCTATGATAGTTTGTTTATCAAAAGCATACGCTACGGCTTTTCTGAAATTATCGTTTCTGAACCATTCTCTATGAACAGGATCCGCTGCGTTGAAATTGAACGCCACAAAGTTTGACCCAGCAGTAGCTGGTCCTACTATTACATTCCATCCCTTTTCATCAGCTTGAGCTCTCAAAGCTGGAAAATCTTTAGCTTGAGGGCCATGCATATCTATTTCTCCTGCCTCAAATCTCAACCTTGCAACATTGGTGTCTGTTACTATTTCGAAGACAATTCTATCTAAGTATGGAAGTTGGACACCATCTTTTGACCTTTCAAAGTAATAGGGGTTTCTTTCCAGAACTACTCTAACTCCTTCGATATACTCTGTAACTTTAAAAGGCCCTCCAACTACGAGTTGATCAATTTGTTCAACCGTCCAAGTGGATTGGAAAGTTTCTGCATCGGTTACCTTATCCTCTAAAACATGTTTTGGCATTATAGCGAATCCACCGACTGTTTCAAGCCCAAATCTGAATACTGTAGGATATTTGAACATGATTCTATTACCTTCGACAGTCAATTCTGGAAGATTGCCTTCTGAATCCATATAAACATCGTTACCATCTGCGGTTAAATCTGGGACTATTATCTTCTCCCATGTAAATATTACATCATCAACGGTTAGTGGGTGCCCATCGGACCATCTAACCCCTTCTCTCATCTCAAACCAGTAGAGTGTACCGCCATCTTCTGTACGTTCTACTCCCCAATCTTTGGCAAGTGACGGTTGTGTTGGCTGCCCATAAAAATCGCTACCAAGTAACGACACGTCACCCTGATTGATGATAATAGAAGATGATGTCTCTTGGGCCCAGTAAGTATTTAAAGTTTTTGGACCGGAAGTTGTTGCAAGGTACAAGGTCCCACCTCTTTGACCACCTTCGACATCTGCAATAAGCCACTCGGGGTTGTAAGCCTGTTGAGCGAAAATCGTCAAAGTGCATAAAGCAACTACTAAAAGTACCAACAACTTTCTCATGTGAATCCCTCCTTTAAGTTATTTTACCAACTTACCTTCTTTTTCTTGTGATAAACCTCTATCTTTATCCTCTTTGTATAAAAAACAAGCAACATAATGGTCTTTGTTTATTTCATAGTATCCAGGGTAATCTTTTCTACATATATCCATAGCGTAAGGGCACCTTGGGCTAAAAAAACACCCCTTAGGCCTGTTAACCGGACTTGGTACTTGACCTTTAACCAAAAACTTTTTTCTATCTCTTCGTTTTCTTGGATCTGGGAGGGGTGCGGCATTTAGTAAAGCTTGCGAGTACGGATGTAGCGTTCTATCAAATATTTCCGAACCTTCTCCGAACTCCACCACTCTTCCAAGGTACATTACACCAACATGGTTTGAAATGAACCTAACAACCCCTAAATCATGAGAAATAAACAAGTATCCAACATTGAACTCACTCTGTAAAGTTTTTAAAAGATTAATTATCTGTGCCTGTACTGAAACATCTAACGCAGAAGTAGGTTCATCAAGGATAATCAACTTTGGATCTAAAATAATCGCACGTGCGACAGCAACCCTTTGTCTTTGCCCCCCAGAAAATTGATGAGGATATCTGTCGGAATGGTAAGGTTTCAAACCTACTTTTTTCAACATATCAAGTGCAATATTTTTCGCTTCTATATTATTTTTTGCCATCTTGTGGAACAAAAGCGGTTCAATCAAAGCTTGTCCTACCGTCATTCTTGGATTCAAGGAAGACGTGGGATCCTGAAACACTATTTGAACATTTCTTCTAAACTCTGCCCTTTTTTTCTCTATATCTTTAAACATATAATCAAAAAATTTTTCTTTTCCATTATCGTAATAATATTGGACATACTTTCTCTCTTCATCTTCAAGGTTTTCGAGAACCTTCTCTTTACTTCCTAACTCTTTTTCTAATTCGAGAGCGTAATCAATATACTCTCTTTCCAAATACTTTACTCCTGTTCTTTTACTCATAAAATAATGAGAAGTTTCTTCTCCATTTAAAAAAATCTTCCCTAAAGTAGGATCTTCCAACCTTAAAATCGTTTTACCAATGGTTGTCTTTCCACACCCCGACTCTCCAACCAAACCATAAGTTTCATTCACATCTAAGTCTATATTGACCCCATCCACCGCTTTAATATATCCAACCGTTCTTTCTATTAAAAATCCCTGTTTAATTGGGAAATATTTTTTTAGATTACGAACTTTTAAAAGCATCAAATAGCCTCCTTCTTGTCTGTTACTTCATCGTAATGAATAGGAGTAGTTTCAGATAGAGGGTTAAAACATCTTATGTAATGATTTTCTTCAATTTCTCTTAACTCTGGCCATTCTTTCCTACACTTTTCAGTGGCATAGGGACATCTCGGCAAAAAAGGACACAATGGTGGAGGATCTAGCATAACCGGAGGCTGCCCTTTTATTGGGTTCAATAGATCTATCTTTATATCGTGTCTTGGTATACAGGAAAGCAAAGCAAAGGTATATGGGTGCATAGGTTTTTCAAAAAGTGTATAAATATCGGTCATTTCCATCTGTGCCCCACCATACATTACAATAACTTTATCGGCTACCTCAGCTATTACAGAGAGGTCATGAGTTATGTATATCATTCCCATATCATACTCTTGTTGTAAATCTTTCATCAACTCTAAAATTTGTGCTTGAATAGTAACATCCAAAGCGGTAGTAGGTTCGTCGGCGATTAATATTTCTGGATTACAAGAAAGTCCGATGGCTATTACTACCCTTTGCCTTTGACCGCCTGAAAGTTGGAAAGGATAGTCATCGATTCTTTCGGCTGGATTGGCAATCCCTACATCATCTAAAAGTTTTATAGCCCTTTCCCTTGCTTCTTGTATAGATACATTTTGGTGAAAAACAATAGTTTCAATCATCTGATCCGCTATCGTAAACATTGGGTTCAAAGAAGACATCGGATCCTGAAAAACCATACCTATATGTTTCCCTCTTATCCTTGTAAAATCCTTCTGTTTTAATTTTGCCAGATCAACGAACTCTTCCTTCCCATCTTTACTGAATTCGTTGGTTTTAAATAAAATCTGACTTTCTTTTGTAATATATCCGGGACTCTTTATCATCCCCATTACAGTTTTCATAGATACGCTTTTACCCGATCCGGTTTCTCCAACGATCCCCAAGGTTTCGTTTTTACTCAAGGTAAAGGAAAGTTTATTAACAGCCTTAATCGTTCCTTCAGCTACGGGAAAATGAGTACTCATATTTCTAACGTCTAAGATGATATTATCCAACATATCCACCTCATAATATAATATCTCTTTAATTCTATTTGATATTATAATAAATATTAACCTTGATTGTCAAGTAGAAAAAAACTAATTAACAATAGTCTACAGTATTTATTGCTAATTATTCCCAAATAATGAAAGAAATTTCATTAATGCTAACTTTTTCAAATTTTTATGAAAAAAATTTCAAATTTTTTATTCAATAATTCTTTTTGTCTTTCCAGAGATCTTTTAACCGCTCTTTTATGCGTTTTTCTATACCAACTTCTTTAGGGATGAAAAATTGGATTTTTTCAAAACCTTCTGGCATGTAACTTTCCCTAACGAAACCTCCATAATCGTGAGGATACTTGTATCCCTCTCCAAAACCTTGTTTTTTCATTCTTTTGTTCAAGGGATTTATCAATTTAGGTGGAATCTCGAAATTATTTTGGCTTATAAACTCTTTGGCTTTAGCGTACGCTAGGTATGCTGAATTGGATTTTAGTGATGAACACAGATAAATTGTAGCTTCAGATAATGGAAGATAACATTCGGGGTAACCAACATGTTCAGTAGCTATCATGGCTGATACGGCTATATTTAAGGCGTTAGGATCTGCTAAACCAACATCCTCGGCAGATAAAATGACCATTCTTCTTGCTATATACATAGGGTCTTCACCGCTTTCAAGCATATAAGCAAGATACAACAGTGCCGCGTCCACATCGCTTCCCCTCATACTTTTTATATACGCAGAAATTAAACTATATTTTGAGTTTTTATCGTAAGTTAGTCGATAACCTGTGAAATCTTTAAGAAATTCTAAATCAATAGAATTGATCCCGGCTTCATTTGCTGTTTCTATTAGATTCATTATCCTTCTAAGATCATTTCCAGCATATTCTATCAGTGCTTTGCGTGCTTCTTTGGTAATTTTTAAATCTTTGTAATAATCTTCTATTTGTTGAAATAATTTTTCATAGTCTTCAGTAGTTAGTTCTTTAGTTTTAAAAACTAATACCCTGGATAACAATGCAGGATTAACGCTAATAGCTGGATTTTCTGTTGTCGCACCTATCAGAGTTAATTCTCCAGTTTCAACACTTAGAAGTAAGGTATCTTGTTCAGCTTTATTTAATCGATGTATTTCGTCGACAAATAATAATTTGGGTTTTGAAAAAAGATTATTCTTTTGCCCTATTATATCCTTTATTTTTTTCTTTCCTTCTATTGCCCCTGAAATAGAAAAAACATCGTAATAATCTTTTACCTCATTTATTAAAGCCCTTACAATTGTAGACTTACCGCTACCAGGTTCCCCATATATAACGAAAGATCTAACCTTTTTATTATTTATCCAGGTTTTAAGAATTTCTTTCAACTTTTCGTTACCCAGTATCTCATCAACCTTTTTTGGTCTAATTATCTCATAAAGAGGTTGTGTACCACTCAATAGTGTTTTCCACCCCTTTTTCTAAATCGTATTTAGGCTCCCATTCTAAAATACTTTTCGCCTTCGCATTCGAAAGCAAACTCATCTTCACATCCCCATCTCTCTCTGGTTTATAAATCGGTTCATTCTCATATCCTGTTTTCCTTTTCATCACTTCAAAAAGCTCGTTTACAGTAGACTTTTTATTGGTTGAGATATTTATTGTCTCTTTATCCGCTTTATTTATTGATAAAAAGTTGGCTTCAACAACATCAAAAACATGTACAAAATCCCGCACTTGTTCACCATCACCGTAAATAACTATCTCTTTTTTCTCAAACATATTTTGTGTAAAGATTGCTACTACCCCGGCTTCTCCTTTGGGAGTTTGCTTTGGGCCATATACATTCGCATATCTCAATATAGTGTAATTCAAATCATACTGGAGCGAATAAAACTCTATGTATTTTTCGCAAGCAAGTTTTGAAATAGCATAAGGACTAATAGGGTGTGGGCAATAATCTTCTGTGGTGGGAATAGGAGCATTATCACCGTAAATAGCCCCGCCTGTAGAAGAAAATATGAACTTTTTGATCCCGTACTTAACGGATAATTTCAATAAATTCAAAGTACCAAGTACGTTGATTTCAGCGTCTAAGTTAGGATCTTTAACAGAATCAGGGACAGAGATCTGAGCCGCTAAATGAAACACATAATCGAACTTGTGCGTTTCAAATATTTTATCCAAAACATTATAATCTCTAATATCCTGCTGATAAAAAAGAGCAAAAGGGGATAAAAATTTTACCTTCCCTGTGGAAAGATTATCGATAACCACTACCGAATAGCCTTCTTTTATCAATCTGTCTACTAAGTTCGAACCGATGAAACCAGCACCTCCGGTAACAAGGATTCGATGTTTGTCCTTATCAACCATATTTTTACCTCCAAGCGTTAAGGGGTAAACCCCTTAAGATCCCCAAAACCTAATTTTGTTTTGATAAATTTTTTTTGCACAAGGCTGCAAAAGGGTTCCCCCCTTAAGATCCCCGAACGTTAAGGGGAACCCCCTTAAAAACCCCAAATCAAGGTCAAAATCATTTGAAAACATTGTTTGCACAATGCGGCAAACTTAGAAAAGCTTTTTGCATAAAACGGCAAAAGCAAAGCAATTGAGTTTAGGAAAGTTATTCAAAAGCATTAGGAAAAAGACCATTTTGCACAGATCAGCAAAAAGCTTTTTGCACAAAGCTGCAAAAGGGGTAAACCCCTTAAGATCCCCAAAACCTAATTTTGTTTTGATAAATTTTTTTTGCACAAGGCTGCAAAAAAACATGGTTTGCACAGTAATGCAAACAGGGCTCCGTCCCGTGGCTCTCTTAAGTCAAAACCTTAATTAGCGCCCCTCCCCCGCTCCCCACCCGTAAGGAAAAGAAAAATGTTTTGCCCTGTGCTCCAACTCCTGCAATACTTATTATAACACGATATAACTTTTAATGTATTTTTGAAATAAAAATAGTTAATATTAAAAAATCTGCTCACATATTAGACTTTTATGTTATAATTAATTTTATGTCCTTTTGAGTTTTTTAAAACTTTTAAGAGAGGTGAGTAATTTTGGCTGAATATGAAATCTTCAATCCAAATGAAGAATTTAACGAAGAAGGTAACAATCATGAAGGTCGTAGATGGCGAAATATAATCATTATTGGCGTTATCATAGCGATTGCTGCCTACCTATTAACTGGCATTTATCAGGTAGGGCCTTCTGAAGTGGCATTAGTTAAGACTTTTGGTGAATACAAATCTACCGCAGGACCGGGCCTACACTATCATCTTCCGTACCCTTTTCAATCACATGTTATAGTCGATGTAAGAACAATAAATAAGGTTGAAATAGGTTTTAGAACTACCAGTACTGGAAGAGCCCCTACATACAGGTATTTGACTGACGAAGCTGAGATGATCACTGGTGATCAGAACATAATTAGTATTGAAGCGGTAGTTCAGTATAGGGTAAACGACCCTGAGGCTTATGCTTTCAATGTGATTCAGGGGTACGACCTAGTTAAATCGACCTCTGAAAGTGTACTTAGAGAACGTGTTGCATTATCTAATTTAGAAAACGTCTTAACTACAGAAAGAGATAGAATAGCCCAGGAAACCGCTGAAAGAGTTCAGTCTATACTAGATAGTTATAACTCTGGTATTCTAATACAAAATGTTTATATGCAAGCGGTAACCCCACCAGACCCAGTCGTTCCTGCTTTCGATGATGTTAACAACGCACGTCAAGACCAACAAACATCTATCAACGAAGCACTAAGGTACGGCAACGACATTATTCCCAGAGCCGAAGGAGAAGCTCAAAGAATCTTAAACGATGCTCAGGCTTACGCCTACGAACAAGTTGCACAGGCAACAGGAGAAACCGAAAGGTTCAAAGCGTTATTGGAAGAATACCAAAACTCTGCGGATATCACAAGAAAAAGATTAATATTAGACTCTGTACAACAAATGATTAAAAATGCAAAGCTGCAAGTAGTATCAGAAAAAGGAGACACATTAAACTTTTTGGACTTAAGTGAAATTATCGGTGGTGAGGCACAATGAAGAATACAACACTATGGGCAGTAGTAATAATCATAGTTTTCTTTGGAATTCTCTTTGGAACAACGGCTTTCTACATCGTTGATCAAACTCAACAAGCAATAGTACTCAGATTTGGAAATATTATAAGTATAAAAACGGAACCAGGAATTTACGTAAAAACACCTTTTATAGACAACGTAGTAAAACTCGAGAAAAGAATCATGATCTATGATATACCCGTAGAAAGAGTAATAACTTCTGACAGAAGAACTATTTTAGCTGATACTTATGCACTTTGGAGGATAGAAGACCCTCAAAAGTTCATTGAAACACTCAGGACTGTAGAAGTCGCCATGACAAGAATCGACGACATTGTTTACTCACATGCAAGAGATGTTATAGGAAATTACACATTTCCTGAAGTTCTTTCATTCCAAAGGGTGGCTATTTTGGAAGATATAAAAAATCGCAGTGAAGCATCACTCCAAGATTTTGGAATAAATGTGGTTGATGTAAGACTAAAAAGAACCGATTTACCTCAAGAAAACACTGAGGCGGTATACGAAAGAATGAAAAGTGAAAGGTACGCCATGGCTGCTCAATTAAGAGCCGAAGGGGAAAGAGAAGCCCAAAGGATGAAAGCCGAAGCTGACAGAGAAGCAAGTATGATTAGATCAGATGCACAAAAAGAAGCCGAAATCATAAGAGGAACAGCTGAAGCAAGCGCCCTAAACATTTATTCAGAGGCTTATTCCTTAGATCAAGATTTCTACGAACTCCAAAAGATAACAGATATTTACAAAGATTCTTTCAACAACAGCGTCTTAGTACTTCCAAACGATTCACCTTTGCTTAAACTTTTCTATGAGGTGGAATAATTGTTCAAAATAGTTTCTAAGATTGTATTATTTTCCACGTTAATAATATTACTCTTTGGATGTCAATATGATGTAGATTCTGATGTTAATTTTCAAATCGAAATTCCAAGCAAAATTTCGCCAAATATTCCCCTAGTGATAAAAACAAATTTTCAA
Organism: Petrotoga olearia DSM 13574; assembly: GCF_002895525.1. Classification (GTDB taxonomy): domain Bacteria; phylum Thermotogota; class Thermotogae; order Petrotogales; family Petrotogaceae; genus Petrotoga; species Petrotoga olearia. The sequence continues at coordinate 19,780 of NZ_AZRL01000002.1, read as the reverse complement.
TATGAAAATGTAGAAATAATGTTGGATGGAGATGAGATTTCTCCATCCTCCTTTATGAATGTTGAAGAGACTGAGGAGCAGGGCGAAGGGGCAATAAACTCTAATGGCATCTATTTGAAGAACCTTCACGACGGTGTCTATAAAATCAATATTAGATTTTTAGATAGAAAAGATAGAATCATCACTGAGTTCGCAACAAACATAACTTTTGATCTTACTCCACCAAAACCATCATATTTCCACCAAGAACTCTCAGCAGGCGATTTAAATTTAGAATACAAAGTAGATGAAGAGGATTTTTCTATGGTATGCCTGTACTACAACGACACTAAATTAGCCTCTTCGAATTCGTTTCAAGACAGTTTCTCAATAAAATTGGAAAAAGATTCTGGTATTAAAAGTTACATTCTACAATTCAAAGATGATGTCGAAAACACATACAATCATACGATTGAAATAAATACGGATGTAGATAAACCACCAGTTATAAATTCGGATATTGTAAAAGTTAACCTTTTTTCAGAAATCGATACAAACATTTCTGACGACTGGGATGATAATTTTTTTGTGCTCATAGACGATGGAAATGGGGTTAAATACCCTTCAGATTTATTACTAAGTCAAACAACAGATGCAACTATGATTGTTTTTGACTCCTACAAAAATAAAACCGAAAAATTTGTAACTTTTAACGTTGACAAACAAATCCCTACCTCACCTGAAATTACAACAAGACTAATTTCCGAAGATTTGGACTATATATCTTGGCGGTATGATCCCAACTATCGAAATTACATTATCGAAAGATATGATGAAATATTTGGATGGAAAAAAGTTTTTGAAGAAAAAAATACGTTCCTTAAAAACCCAAATTATGATATTATTTTTGTAAGAAAAGTTACCAAAAATGGAACATACGGGCTTCCTTCTGATCCAATAATTACTCTCTCAGAGGCTTTTGTCCCATATGCTTCTGGTACGATAAGCAAAATAGATAAAAACCTTTTCTTGCCACAAATTAACACACCCTTTGTTATATCTTCTGATATACTAATACCAAAAGAAAAAACACTTTTGGTTGAATCTGGAAACGAGATCAGGTTATATAATGGAGCGGCTGTGCTTGTTGAAGGTGTAATGTTTCTAATGCCTGGAATTGATAAAACCCGTATCTTTGGAGAAGGGGAAATTGTACTTAACGGTGGAACCGTAATCGCTTATGACACAGACTTTGAAAACATTAAATTTACGGGTAAAGGAAAATTAATATTCATTAAAAACTCAACCCTTGATAAATACAGCTCAATTGATACAAAAAACACAGAAAGAATTTGCCTTTACGATTCATCCTTATTTAACTACGTTAAAATAACGAACTCATCAGGTGTTTATATCGATAATACTTACTTAAAAGAAATATCTCTGAATAACGTGGCAGAATCATTGTTTAAAAACTCAACAATAGATCTGTTCAACTCTTCAATAAACAGCAGAACAATAATGGAAACTTCTACTATAAAATTAATGAACATTGAGACATTCTCATTCATAAACATCATTGATACTAAAATAGAAAGACCAAACATCGGGGAATATTCTATATTTCTACAAAGAGAATAAATGGGTGATGCCTTGTTTGCTGAAGTATGCAAACTAAGTTTTTAAATGATTTTGACCTTGAATTTGGGGATCTTAAGGGGCTTGCCCCTTAAAGCTCATGGGTGGGGAGCGGGGTGAAAGGGTGCTAATAAAGAGCCACTTCCTTAGATGGGCGGGCTGCGGGCCAAAGGGGTGCTAACACATGAACACAACCAACAAAATCCATGAAATAGACAAGCTTTACAGATCACTAAAACTAACAACACCCAACAAACATCATCTCCCGACACATGCAAGTGTACTATTATTAGCCACTCATCCAGCTAAAGACAACTCGACCATTGTAGAACTAGGAAGTGGGATAGGGCACGTCAGTCTCGTAATTGGGAAAATGTTAAAAAACAGTAAAATCATAGGGATAGAATTACAAAAAGATTTATGTCAATTCTCTCTAAAAAACAAAGAAATAAACGAAATAAGCAACGTAGAATTTGTCAATACAGAAGTAAATAACGTCAAAAATCATTTTGAAACAGAATCTGTAGACTATGTAATTTCAAATCCTCCGCACTATTTTGATGGATTAAAAAGTCAAATCAGCGATAGAAAAATCGCCAGATCAGCTGGTGATTTAAAGGTATTAGAAGCTTTCATAAAAGCTTCAAAATATCTTTTAAAAAATAAAGGCTTAGGCTGTTTTATAATCCATCCTTACGTTCTTTCAGACGTATTAATAATCTTAGATAAAAACAATTTAGAACCTCAACACATGTATATCGCCTACGGGAATAAACAAAAGGACGCCCAACTAGTCTCTTTGACATTCAGAAAGAACGGAGGTAGAAATTTACTAATTCATCCTCCCATATACTTCTCTGAATGGGGTGGGGAGCAGGGCTAAGGGACGCTAAATAAAGACTCTTTTTCTCACGGAGCGGGCTGCGGGGGAAGGGCGCTAATAAAGAGCCACTTCCTTAGATGGGTGGGGAGCGGGGGAAGGGCGCTAAATACACCAAGTCTCATCAAAGAAGGAGGCTTTCACAAACATTGAACATATTAGATATCATAACCCTTAAAGAGATATATAAAAAATCCAACAAAGAGCTATTAGAATACACGGAAACCAGCACATCCCCCACTTTATTCAAAGAAGAATTCGAAGAAAACAAAAGAAAAATTGTTCAAAGCTTAGACAAAATAAAAGATTTAGGTATAATTACTTACTGGGACGAAGAATATCCTGATCTATTAAAAAACATCAACGACCCACCAGTAATTCTTTATTATTTTGGTAATCCATCGCTTCTAAAAAGTAAAACGGTCTCGATTGTTGGAACAAGAAAAGCCACAGATTACGGGAAATCTATATGTATTGAAATCGCCAAAACCCTGAGCAGCTACACTATAGTAAGTGGAATGGCCTATGGAGTCGACTCAATAGCCCAAAGAAACGCCAAAAAAACAATAGCTGTTCTTGGAAACGGGATAGACATAATATATCCAAAATCCAACGAATCACTCTACAACAAAATAAAAGAAGAAGGACTAATAATATCAGAATATTTTCCAGGCACTAGGGCAACAAAGTACACATTCCCGTACAGAAACCGCATAATTGCAGCTCTATCTGAAAAAACCATAGTTGTTGAAGCCGCTAAAAAAAGTGGATCATTGATAACAGCAAGGTATGCACTCGATTACGGAAGGGAAGTATTAGCCGTTCCAGGGGATATAACAAGATTAAATTCATACGGGACTAATTATCTAATCTACTCTGGTGCAACCCCCATAATCTCTTTACAACACCTTAAAGAATTATTTGGAATAACCAACTTAGAAGGGGAAACCTTCACTGAAAATCCTGAAGAAATGGAGTTAAAAGAAAAAATATTAAAACTAATAAACGAAGGAAATAATAACTTAGACTCACTATGTGAAAACTTAAAAGAAGACGTATCATCCATATTATCCACTATTATGCAGTTAGAAATAGACGGAAAACTCTCACAAGAAAACGGCACATACTTTACTATAAATTAAATAAAACCCCTTTTCCTTATAGGTGGGAAGCAGGGTGAAAGGGCGCTAATAAAAAAGGAGGTGGCAACACATGCCCATACTAACAGAAAAGGAAATAAATATGCTTGTTAATGCCGACTGTCACGATCCATTCATCTATTTAGGCCTAAGAGAACTCGATGAAGAAAACTTAGTCATTAGGGTTCTTCAACCTTTTGCAAAAGAAGCATATTTAATTTCCAAAAACACCACTGTAAAACTCGATAAAATCCATGAAGCTGGACTCTTTGAAAAAAAGATCCCAGGATCTCAAATATTTGAATACGAAATAAAATGCACAGACTACAACGGCAACACCTGGATCTACAAAGATCCTTACTCTTTTTTGCCAGTCATTTCTGAATACGACAGATATCTCTTCAACGAAGGAAACCATTACAAAATATACGAAAAACTAGGTGCACACCCCATGAAAATAAACGGAATCAAAGGCGTTTTATTCTCAACGTGGGCACCAAACGCCAAAAGAGTTAGTGTGGTTGGAAATTTTAACAATTGGGATGGAAGAATTCATCAAATGAGGGTTTTAGGTCAATCTGGAATATGGGAAATTTTCATTCCCGATGTTGTTGAAGAAGACTTATACAAATTTGAAATCAAAACTCAAAATGGAGACCTATTACTAAAAACAGACCCTTATGGAACTTACTTTGAAGTAAGGCCCAAAACTGCCGCCATTGTATACGATATACATAACAAGCACACATGGAACGATTCCAAATGGATGGAAGAAAGAAAAACTAAAAATTGGATAAAAGAACCAATGTCAATCTATGAAGTTCACTTGGGGTCTTGGGAAAAAAAAGAAGAAAATCAATTTCTAAATTATAGGGAACTAGCGGATAAACTTTCAGAATACCTTAAAGAAAACCATTTTACCCACATAGAACTATTACCTGTAAGCGAACACCCCTTAGACATCTCGTGGGGATACCAGGTAACAGGTTACTATGCTCCAACAAGCAGGTTTGGAAAACCGGAAGATTTTATGTACTTTGTCGATAAAATGCATCAAGAAGGTATAGGCGTTATCGTTGATTGGGTACCTGGCCACTTTCCAAAAGATGGACATGCGCTAGGAAGGTTCGATGGCACAGCCCTTTATGAACACCTTGACAGCAGATTAGGAGAACATAAAGACTGGGGAACTTACATATTCAATTACGGAAGAAACGAAGTTAAAAACTTCCTATTGGCAAACGCTTTATTTTGGTTGGACAAATACCACATCGACGGATTAAGGGTAGACGCCGTAGCTTCGATGTTATACTTAGACTACAGCAGACAAGATGGAGAATGGATTCCCAACAAATACGGTGGAAGAGAGAATCTTGAAGCTATCGACTTCATCAAGCACCTTAACACTGTTACCTATCAATACTTTCCAGGAATCGTTACCATTGCCGAAGAATCCACAGCATTTCCCGGAGTAACCACCCCTGTTCATGCTGGAGGTTTAGGTTTTGTATTCAAATGGAACATGGGATGGATGAACGACACTTTAAGATACTTTAGTAAAGACCCAATATTTAGAAGATATCATCAAAATGATCTTACCTTCTCTTTAGTATACGCTTTTTCTGAAAAATTTATCTTATCTATTTCTCACGACGAAGTTGTTCATGGGAAAAGATCTCTTTTAGAAAAAATGCCGGGTGATGACTGGCAAAAATTCGCCAATTTAAGACTATTTTACTCTTACATGTTCGCTCATCCCGGGAAAAATTTACTCTTTATGGGAAGTGAAATAGCTCAAAGAAAAGAATGGAATTGCTCTTACAGTCTAGACTGGGACCTATTACAATACGAACCTCATAAAAAGGCACAACAATTTTTAAAAGATTTAAATATTCTTTACAAAAATCATCCCGCATTGTATGAAATCGACCACAGTTACGAAGGTTTCGAATGGATAGATTTCAACGATTCTGACAACAGTGTAATATCCTTTACAAGAAAATCAGAAAATGAAGATGAAATTATCGTTTGTGTCTTCAATTTCACACCAGTGCCAAGGGATAATTATAGGATAGGAGTACCAAAAAAAGGAGTATACCAAGAAATACTAAACACCGACTGGACACAATACTACGGAAGTGGGGTAGACAATCCAAAAGAAGTATATTCTCAAGATATACCCATGCACGGAAGAGAACAATCAATAATACTCACGCTACCACCTCTCGGTGGACTATATTTCAAATTCATAATAAAATAAACACCTTTTTCCTTATGGGCGGGCTGCGGGGCGAAGGGGCGCAAATAAAGAATAAACTTAGCTTACAAAAAAACTTTTAATCAATCAACTTACAAAAACTCCAAGGGCGAAACTCAAATAGTGTTAACCAAAGGAGGTTAGTTATGAAAGCAATAATCCTTGCAGGAGGCTCAGGAGAAAGATTCTGGCCTCTATCAAACTCAAAAACACCAAAACAATTCCTAAAACTCTTTTCAGATAAAACTCTCATTAGAGAAACTTACGAAAGAATGCGATACAAAATGGAACCCACAGATATATTCATCATTACAGCAGAAAAATATCAACAATTAACGATGAAAGAAATACCAGAAATCCCCAAAGAAAACATCATCTTAGAACCGATTCCAAGAAACACTGCACCAGCATGCATGATAGGAACTCAAATAGCCCAAGATGATGAAATTGTAGTAATACTCCCTGCCGATCATTACATTCCTGACAAATCAAAATTTTGGGACACACTATCTGAAGCAATACAAGGAGCTCAAAAATACGATGGACTATTTACCTTAGGTATAAATCCAACCAGGCCAGAAACTGGTTATGGCTATATAGAAGCAGGAAAAGCAATAAACAACTCAACATACAAAGTTAACTCATTCAAAGAAAAACCAGACCCTGAAAAAGCTAAAATCTTTCTATCAAAAGGCAACTACTATTGGAACAGCGGAATGTTCATATGGAAAAAAGGCACATTTTTAGAACAAATGAAGAAACATTCCCCTGGTATTTATAATCAACTTATAAACATCTCCCCTTGGGACACAGATAATTTAAGAAAAATCATGCCAAATATTGAAAAAATAAGCATCGATTATGCCCTATTAGAACGCTCGGATAACGTCTATGTAGTAAAAGCAGATTTTGTATGGTCGGATGTAGGAAACTGGGTATCTGTAAGAGAGCTGCAAGGATACTCAGATAACGACGAAAATGTTCACGTCATAGATGGAAAAAATGTATTCGTTAAATCCGACAAATTCGTTGGAATAATTGGGCTATCAAATATTATAGTTGTCGAAGGAGAAAACGGTATCTTAATTGCAAAAGAAGAATACTCTCAAGACGTTCGAAAAATATCCGAAAAATTAAAAAAAATAGGTAAATTTTAAAAACTATGGGGCTTCAGAAAGGAGCCCTTTTTCCTTATGAGCGATGAGCGGGGCGAAGGTGATCAAAATTAATTTAAATACTTTAGACACTTTAGAAATAGTAAGATTTTTAAAAATAAGATTCTGATTTAAAAGGGTTACAGGGCGGAGCCCTCCTCCACTCTGCTGGGTAAAGGGACCGCAGGTCCCTTCCTTAGAAGGGCGGGCTGCTGGGCGAAGGGGAGCTAAAGCGCATTGTATGTAACTTAGAATGATGGAGGTATTTTAATAATTTTTGAATTCTAAAAGTAGGGTTTAAAGAAGGTTTCAGAGTTTCCAAAGATAGTATTAAAAACTTTTCAAGGAGGAATTTTTATGAATAAAATAGCACAAATAGTTGATGCTGCAAGCAACTTACCAATAGAAATACTTCGAAAATGTAACATCCTTAAAATTCCTTTTTACATAACCTTTGATGGAAAAGAGTACCTTGTTCAAGGCAAAGACATATCAGATGAAGAATTTTACAAAAAAATGGCTGAAAATCCCGACAAAGCTCCAAAAACTGCGGCACCAAATCCAGAAGATTGGTTCAACGCTTTTAAAGAAAAATATGACAAAGGTTTCAAAGAGATCATAGTCACAACAATATCAAGCGAGTTATCTGCAAGTTATCAAAACGCTAATATTGCAAAAAAAGATTTTACCAACCAATACCAAGATTCAAAAATAACCTTAATAGACACAAGAACTTGCACATGTGGTCAGGCTGCTTTGGAAATAAAAATCGCACAAATAATTGAAAACGGGAAAAAACTTTTTGAAGAAATCTCCAAAATAGCCAAAGAATCAATTAAAAAAACCAGTACAATATTCACTGTGAAAACTTTGAAATACATGAAAGCCGGTGGAAGAATAGGTGGTGCCACACAGTTTGTCGGCACTCTATTAAATATAAAACCGATAATGGAATTTGTAAATGGAGTAGTAAAACCAATAAAAGCGGTTAGATCAAGAAGAAAATCTTTAGATGAAATGGTCAATATAATTTCAGATAGAATAAAAGATCCCAATAAAGTAGTACTATGTACAAGGAATGCTATGTGTGAAGAAGACGAAAAATACATGATAGAAAAGCTAAGAGAAAAATTAAACTATGAAGGTAAAATATATCCAGGCACATTGGGAGCAGTAATCGGAGCTCATTCTGGGCCTGGGGCAATAGGAATAGGCTTCACAGAATTAGAAGAAGAATAAAACAAAAGACATCATATAAAGTAGACTTTGAGGTGATCCATTATGATGGTTGGAATACTTATAGCTTTTTCAATCGGTCTTTTCTTAGGATTAAAAGGATGGCTAAAATGGTTGAAAAAAATTAAACCTGTCTTATGGTCGACGGTTCTGTTGCTCTTTTTTATGGGTTATGAAATTGGTAATGATAATTCATTGATTTCTCAAATTAAAGAAATTGGATTAACCGCTTTATACATAGCGGTTTTTTCAATAATAGGAAGCATTCTTTTCACTTCTATTTACGAAAAGTTTTTTAAAAAGGAGAAATCTAAATGATATTGCTTTTATCTGCAGTTGTTGCCGGAATAATATCTGGTATCTATTTTAACATTCATATCCCAAATAATTTAACAACTATTTTATTAATGTTTTTAGTCTTTAGTGTTGGAGTTGATATAGGAAGTGAAGAAAAGATTCTCTCAAAATTAAAAATCAACATGAAAAATATACTCTTCCAATCAATTTTAACTATATTAGGAAGTCTCGCTTTTGGAGCCTTAGCAATATTCTTTACGGACTTGAATTTAAAAGAATCATTAGGCGCTTCTGCAGGATTCGGTTGGTACTCTCTTTCAGGGGTAATGATAAGCAATCTCTATTCTCCTGTTTTGGGAGCAATATCTTTTACTGCAAATGTAATTAGAGAAATTTTAGCGATAGTTTTAATCCCTTTAGTTGCTAAATGGTCTCCTTTAGGAGCGGTCTCAATTGGAGGAGCTACTTCAATGGACACCATGCTTGGAGTAATATCAAAAAGTACCGATAAAGAAACCACTCTAATTGCCTTTGGACAAGGAGTAATTCTTTCTCTTTCAGTTCCTATCCTCATAACATTGATTTTTTAAAATGAAATGGATAAGCTGCAGGTTTAATGGAACACATTTCTTGACAGTATTAAAAAATTATGTTATACTAAAACTAAATTGATATTAATGGGGTAAGAGTATGTTAAATCAAGAAAGTCTTTTTTTAAAAGCATATATGATAGAAAATAGTACAAAAAACATAATTAATTGGTGGTGGCATCTCGGATAGGGATGCCGATATGAATCTGCCTAGAAATTGATCAAAGGGCATCCCTGAAGGGATGCCCTTTTTTATTTTAGGAGGTCTTTTTCCTATTAAAAAAGGGATAAAAGGACCTCCTTTTATTTTTTTAAGTCAGAAAAGACTTTAGCTTGATAAGGAGGAAAATATGTTTACAAAAAAGTCTGTAATAAATCAATCAATTTTACCAATTATAGAAAAAATAGACATTGAAAATACTGATCCAACGGTAATTTATAAAAAACTCGCTCTAAAAAATCAATATTCTTTTATATTAGAAAATCTTTTGATCAACGAAAAAAAGTATTCCTTAATAGGAATCACTCCATTAAAAGTCGTGAAATTAAATTATATAACCAAGAAGAAAACTATACTTAATTTAATTGAGAGAGGAAAAAATTTTCTTGATGAAAATACTGAATACATATCTTTTTTAAAGGAACAGTTAGAAAGTATTCAGTATGAAAGTATTCCAAACATTCCAGATTTTTTTGCAAGTTTTGTGGGGTACTTCGGTTATGAGATTATTTCAATTTGGGAAGATATATACCATAATGAAATCGATAGAGACCTTAAACATGGAGAATTACCTCTATCTATCTTAGTGTTTCCAAGAATCTCTTTGATATTAGATCAAAGTGAAGAAGTAGGATATTTGGTGAATGTTGTCGATAGCAAATCAGAAGAAGGCATAGAAACTAGAATTTCTTCAGCTAAAAATGAAAATAAGCAGATATTAAAAGATTTAGAAAAGACTTTTACTCAAAAGGAAATCGAAAGAAATGCAAATCAAATTAGATTAAAGATCAAAAACCGCACAAGTAAAGAAGAATTCATTAAAAAAGTAGAAAAAACAAAGAATTACATAAATGCTGGCGAGGCCTTTCAGGTTGTCTTATCTCAGAGGTTTTCTTGCAAAATTAAACAGCATCCTTTTGAAATATACGAAAATTTAAGAAAGATAAACCCTTCTCCTTATATGTTTTATCTTAATTTTCCGGAGGTAACCATACTAGGTTCATCTCCAGAAATGCTTGTAAAAGTTGAAGGGGAAAGAGTAATCACTAGACCCCTTGCTGGTACAAGAAAGAGAGGGGAAACTACTCAAGTAGATGAAAGTATAGAAAAAGAACTTTTAGATGATGATAAAGAAAGGGCAGAACACATAATGTTGGTTGATCTTGCAAGGAACGATTTAGGCAGGGTATGTAAAGAAGGAAGTGTTAAGGTTACAAAATTTTTTGGAATAGAAAAATACTCACATGTGATGCACATCTATTCTCAAGTTGAAGGTTTAAAAAAGGATTATTTAAACTCACTTGACGTATTAAAATCTTTGTTCCCAGCCGGGACTGTATCAGGAGCTCCAAAGATTAGGGCAATTGAAATAATTGATGAATTGGAAGACGAACCAAGAGAAATCTATGCCGGTGTAGTTGGATACATCGATACAAAAGGAAATTTAGATACAAGTATTGCAATCAGAACCCTGGTATGCAAAGAGAATGAAGTTAGGATACAAGCTGGTGCTGGGATAGTGTCTTATTCCATTGGTGAAAATGAGTATTATGAAACAGTTAACAAAGCAATGGCGATGTTCAAGTCTTTAGAAAAGGGGGGTTGTTGAGATGATTCTTTTGATAGACAATTACGACTCATTCACGTACAACATCCATCAAACTGCTTGTAAGTTCGATGAAGTTTTAGTTTATAGAAACGACAAACTAACCCTAAAAGATATTGAAATGCTCAAACCTTCTCACATAATAATTTCTCCAGGACCAGGTGTTCCCAAGGATGCTGGAATTTCCATCGAAATTATTAAGTATTTTAAGGGGGTTATTCCAATTCTTGGAATCTGTTTAGGTCATCAGTGCATTGCAGAGGCTTTCAATGGAAAGGTTGTCAGAGCAAAAGAGATATTCCATGGAAAAACTTCTAAGATTTATATTAAAGAAAAGGAGAATATATTTAAAGGTATAGATAGCCCCTTTGAAGCTACTAGATACCATTCACTTATCGTATCAAACGAGATGTTCCCGAAAGAATTAAAAATAACCGCTCTTACACAAGACGGAGAAATTATGGCATTAAGACACAATACTTGCCAAATATATGGGGTACAATTCCATCCAGAATCTATATTAACAACAGTAGGACCAAAATTGATAAAAAATTTCATAAATATAAAAGTTGAAAGGGGTGTCACATATGTTTAATTACTATCTTCAAAAAGTAGTAAAAGGAGAAAATCTAGACCTAGATGAGATGAAACAAGCGATGGCGATGATTATGGAAGGTAAAGTAACTCACAGCCAACTTTCTGGTTTTTTAGTTGCTCTGCATATGAAGGGAGAAACAGTAGAAGAAATTACCGCAAGTGCAAAGGTTATGAAGGAAAAAGCAATACCAATTTATATCGAAAGCTGCGAACTCATGGATACTTGTGGAACAGGTGGAGATGCTAAAGGGACGTTCAATATTTCTACCGCTGTAGCTTTTATCTTGGCAGCAGCTGGGGTAGCTGTTGCGAAACACGGCAACAGATCTGTGTCAAGTAAAAGTGGTAGCGCAGATGTTTTAGAATCTCTAGGAGTCAATATATCTTTGCCTCCTTCTTCAGTTGAAAGATGCTTGAAAGAGATAAATATAGCCTTTCTTTTTGCTCAAGATTTTCATAAAGCTACTAAACACGCTGCTGTACCGAGAAAAGAATTAGGAATAAGGACAATTTTTAACGTCTTGGGGCCTTTAACGAATCCTGCAAATGTAAAATATCAATTAATGGGCATATACGATCCAAACTTAGTTTACCCTATTGCAAAAGTTTTGAACAACCTGGGAGTGAAAAGGGCGATGGTTGTTCACGGAGCGGGGGGCATAGATGAATTTTCACTGTCAGGTAAGAATAAAGTGGCGTTTTTAAATGAAGGCAAGATAGAAAAGTTAGAAATATCCCCAGAAGATTTAGGGTTGAAAGAGTTTAGCATACAAGAGATTCAAGGCGGAAGCTCAGAAGAAAATAGAAGAATCATCTTAAACATATTTAACGGGGAAATGGGGCCAAAAAGGGATGTAGTCGTTTTAAATTCAGCGGCAGGATTATACGTGGCAAACAAGGTCAACAGTTTAGAAGAGGGGATCACCTATGCCCAAGAGATTATTGACAGCAAAAAAGCAATGGCAAAATTGGAAGAGATGGTAGAGTTTACTAACTTTCTATCTTTACAAGCAAAAACTTCGTGAAAAGGAGGAAAAAATGTACTTAGAAAAAATAGTTGAAACAAAAAAGGAAGAAGTAGCAAATCTAAAAGAAAAGAAAATATCCTTAAAAGACTCCTTCAAAAAAGGTAAATTAACTCTAATAGCCGAAATCAAAAAGGCTTCTCCAAGCAAAGGGATTATTTCAACTAATTTTGATCCGCAAAGGCAATTAAAGTTATATATAAAAGCAGGAGCAGATGCTATTTCTATCCTAACTGACGAAAAATACTTTCAAGGTAGTACGGAAATTTTAAAAGAATTAAGAGGCAAAACAAATCTGCCCATTTTAAGAAAAGATTTCATAATCGATCCTGTACAGATTTACCAGTCATTATTTCTAGGAGCCAACGTTATTTTACTCATAGCTTCAATACTATCAAAAAAAGAGATTTCAGATTTTCTTAAGATATCAAAAGATATAGGTTTAGAGGCTATAGTCGAAGTTCATAACCAACAAGAGTTAATAAAGATTTTAGATACCGAAACTGAAATATTGGGAATAAACAACAGGGATTTGAAAGATTTCTCTGTTAACCTACGAAACACGGAAAAATTACTTGAAGAACTTGAAAAAATAGATAAACGAAAAGATCTTTATGTTATTTCAGAAAGTGGAATTAAAGAGAAAAGTGATGTCGATTATCTTAGAAGTTTGGGAGTAGATGGAGTATTAATTGGAGAAGCTCTAATGAAAGAAAACGATCCTATCTCAAAGATTGGGAAATTATTTCCAGAAAAAAGGGGCAATTTACAGTGATTAGGATAAAAGTTTGTGGAATCACTAACGTTGAAGACGCCATTAACATATCCGAAGCGGGGGTAGATGCTTTAGGTTTCATTTTAGCTGAAAGTCCAAGAAAAATTGAATTACCGAAGGTTGTTGAAATATCAAAAAAGTTACCTCCATTTGTAAGTAGGGTAGCTGTTGTAGCTAATCCAACTATAGAAGAAATAGAAAAAATTGAGAGAAGTAAAGTATTTGATTACGTTCAATTCCACGGTTCAGAAGTCGTAAATCTAATTAAAAAATGCAAGTTAAAAACGATAAAAGCTATAAAAATTGAAAATGAAAGCTCGTTGGAAGAGATGTCCAAGTACAGTAATTTTGTGGATTACTTCTTATTCGATACAAGAATTGGTCAAAAGATAGGAGGAACAGGACAAACTTTCGATTGGGAGATTTTAAAAAAGGTAGACATAAAAAAACCATTCATCTTAGCAGGTGGTTTAGGTCTAGAAAATGTAGTTGAAGCTATAAAAATAATCAAACCTAATGCTGTTGATCTAAACAGTAAAGTCGAATTGTTTCCAGGTAAAAAAGATATTAGGATAATTAAAGAAACTATCGATAAAATAAAAAATTTAGAAATAAATGGATAATCTTAAAAGGGCGAGAGTGGAGCGAAAGGGCTTTAATGCACGTTTTAGAAACAAGATTTTGATTTTAAAAAGGTCACAGGGCGGAGCCCTTTTGCAGCCTTGTGCAAAAAAGTTTTTTTGGGATAAACTTTAATTTTGAATTTAGGGATCTTAAGGGGTTTACCCCTTAATGTTTGGGTTAAGGGACCGCAGGTCCCTTTCTAAAAAAGAGAGGGGAGCGGGGCGAAGGGGTGCTATAACAAACTTTTAAATTGCAAAAAATAATAAAGGAGGATGAAATTTGATGAAAAAGGCTTATTTTGGTCAGTATGGTGGTAGATATGTTCCAGAGACATTGATTCCAGCTCTTGAGGAATTGGAAGAAGCTTATGAAAAATATTCAAAAGATCCTGATTTCATCGACGAATACCAAGGTTTGTTAAAAGATTACTGTGGAAGGCCTACCCCTTTATATTTCGCCGAAAGATTCACCGAATACCTTAAAGGTCCAAAGATATATCTAAAAAGAGAAGATTTAAACCATACTGGGGCGCACAAAATAAATAACGCCTTGGGACAAGTGTTACTCGCAAAAAGAATGAATAAAAAAAGAATAATCGCAGAGACCGGTGCAGGCCAACACGGTGTGGCAACTGCAACCGCCGCTGCAAGATTTGGTTTGGAATGTATAGTCTACATGGGAGCAGAAGATATCAGAAGACAAGCTCTCAACGTATACAAAATGAGGATGCTGGGAGCAAAAGTGGTGCCTGTATACAGTGGTAGCCAAACTTTAAAGGAAGCAATAAATGAAGCTATTAGAGACTGGGTTACAAACGTTGAAAATACCCATTACGTTATAGGCTCAGTAGTAGGACCACATCCATATCCTAAAATAGTTAGAGATTTCCAAAGGATTATTGGTGATGAAGCTAAAATCCAGATTTTAGAAAAAGAAGGGAGGTTACCTGACTATATAGTTGCATGTGTTGGTGGAGGTAGTAACGCCATGGGGATATTCTACCCATTCATAGAAGATAAAGATGTTGAATTGATAGGAGTAGAAGCTGCAGGAAAGGGATTAGAGACTGGCCAACACGCCGCTTCTCTGACTACGGGAAAAGTAGGCGTGCTTCACGGGAGTAAATCTTACGTTTTACAAGATGAAGACGGACAAATTCAACTGGCATATTCTATCTCTGCAGGTTTAGATTATCCTGGTGTGGGGCCTGAACATAGTTACCTACATGATGAAAAAAGAGCACAGTATGTATCCATAACAGATGAAGAAGCGTTGAAAGGTTTCGAACTCTTAACGAAATTGGAGGGAATTATCCCGGCATTTGAAAGTTCTCATGCAATCGCTTATGCTATGAAAATTTCACCCTCACTCGATAAAGATAAAATCATGTTGATAAATCTCTCTGGGAGAGGAGACAAGGATGTCGATTCTTATAGAGAGCTTAATAGGGAGGTAATAGAATGAACAAAATCAATGAAGTTTTTAAAAATAACAAGGCATTAATCATCTATGTAACAGCCGGAGATCCCAGCTTAGAAGCTACAAAAGAAATTATATTAGAATTGAACAAAGATGGTGTTGATATTATCGAAGTGGGGATACCTTTTTCTGATCCTTTAGCTGATGGGCCGATAATTCAAAGAGCAAGCCAAAAAGCTTTGAAAAATGGTGTTACACTAAAAAAAATTTTTGAAACCTTGGATGAAATAAAAGAAAATATTACTTGCCCACTCGTTTTAATGGGTTATTACAACTCAATTCTCAATTACGGAATCGATAATTTTATAACAGACGCCGGAAATACGGGCATCTCTGGAGTAATAATCCCAGATTTGCCTTTTGACGAAGAAGAAGAATTTTACGCAAAAATAAAAGAAAACGGTATCGATCCTATTTTATTGGTTGCTCCAAACACCTCAGAAGAACGATTAAAAGAAATTTCTAAGGTATGCTCTGGATTTTTGTACTGTGTATCAATTATGGGAGTAACAGGTGATAGCCAGGCACCTATAGAACATTTGAAAGAGTACTCACAAAGAGTGAGAAAGTATATTGATCTTCCTTTAGCTATCGGTTTTGGGATAGATAGCCCGGAAAAAGTAAAAAATATTATCGATTATTTCGATGGAATAATAGTCGGAAGTGCCCTTGTAAAAATAATCGATGAAAACAGCGACGATAAGGCGAAAATGCTTAAAGAAATAAAAAGTTTCATAAAAAGTTTAAAAATTTGGTAAAAAAATAGAGGCTATTCGCCTCTATTTTGATTCAATACTCTATATGGAAACTTCCATAATTGCCTATAGGGAAATCATCTTCTTGAATATCTTCTAACCTACTGAATCCATTTCCTTGTAAGATGATTTTCTTAAGTTTCAATATTTTTTCTTCTTCTCCTTGGACAACCACCTCAACCGAACCATCGGGTAAATTTCTAACGTACCCTTCAAGTTGAAGCCTTAACCCATTCACTCTTAAAAAATGTCTTAAACCGACACCTTGAACCCTTCCATACAATATCCATCTTTTGCAAATCATGGAGATTTACCTTAATTTCTTGAACCAGCTAACACTAGCATTCTCAAAAGTTGAGCGATGGCCATCAACGCAGCTGCTACATAGGTCAATGCAGCGGCTGATAAGACCTTTTTTGCACCTACTACTTCTTCTTTAGACATTCCCATAACGGGTAAAAGTTTCAAAGCTCTACTACTGGCATTGAACTCAACCGGCAACGTTATAACTGAAAACAAAACCACGAAAAGAAAGAGAAAAATGCCAGCATTCAGTAAGAAAGGGGCAGAAAAAATAAGTCCAACAAAGAAAATAATCCATGCCATGTTGGAACCAAAACCTGCCAACGGAACAGCCAGATTCCTTAGAACTAAAGGTTTATAGCCTTTAGCATGCTGTATGGCATGACCTGCTTCGTGAGCTACCACACCCAAAGCAGCTATAGACGAACTGTTATAAGTGGAGTCAGAAAGTCTCAATACTTTTTTGGTAGGGTCATAATGATCACTCAAAGTGCCTCTTACTCTTTCGATTTTAACATCATACAACCCAACAGAATCAAGTAATCTTCTGGCAAACATATAACCTGGTTCTCCAACAGATGATTTGACTCGAGAGTATTTGTTGAAAGTACTGCTAACTCTACTTTGAGCCCAAATAGCCAAGATCAATGGTGGGATCAACAACAACATTGTAGAATAAAACACCTCTATTCACCTCCGTCTTATTAAGAAAATGAGCCTTTTAAAATACACATTTCATAAGAAATTCTAACACTGATTCATTTAGCTCATTTTACAGCTGTGTATAATTTTATACCTATTAATTTTGAATTACGGAGAAAAAAATCTTTTGAAGTTGACAAAAATCTTTTTTCTTGATAAAATAATTTTAAAGAAAAGTTGAGGAGAGTACAAAATGGTTACGAAGATCTCAATCGAAAATATAAATAAATATTATTGGTATTTTAGCAAGACACCCATTTTGGTGGCTTTGTTTTGTTGTATAAAAACATAGTCCGCAAAGATTCCAAAATGGGTGTCTACTCTTTTAGTAGGCACCTATTTTTTTAGTTGCAATTTTAAGAAATGAGATTTTGATTTTTAAAGGGTTACAGGGTGGAGCCCTGTTTGCGTCACTGTGCAAACTATGTTTTTAAGTTGATTTTTGATTTTGAACTTGGGGATCTTAAGGGGTTTACCCCTTAACGTATGGGTGAAAGGGCGCTAAAACAAGCTTTAGAGTTTCTAAAGACAATATTTTTAAAATTTGGAGGTGAATTCAGGTGGTGATCGTAATGGAAGAAAAAGCAACAGAAGAAGAAGTTAGAAAGGTTATTCAAAAGGTTGAAGAAGTAGGCTTTAAAGCTCATCCCGATAAAGGTGAAAATCACACGATTGTTGGAGTAGTAGGGGAAGGTGACAGGGAATACATTTTGAACAATATAGAAACTTACTCCGGTGTTGAAAGGGTTGTAGAGATCACTCAGCCTTTCAAATTAGCGAGTAGAACATTCAAACCTAAAGATTCAATCTATGACATAGGAGGAATAAAAATAGGAGGGAAAAATTTTTTAACAATTGCGGGACCTTGTGCAGTTGAAAGTAAAGAACAGGTTTTAGAAACAGCTCGATTCTTAAAAGAGAAAGGGGTTAAATTCCTAAGAGGGGGAGCCTATAAACCAAGAACTTCTCCATATTCTTTCCAAGGCTTAAAAGAAGAGGGTTTGAAAATTCTCAAAGAAGTAAGAGAAGAAATTGGTTTAAAGATAGTTACAGAAGTTATGGACACCAGAGAGGTAGAGTTAGTTTCAAAATATGCCGATGTTTTACAGATAGGAGCCAGAAACATGCAAAATTTTTCGCTCTTGAAAGAAGTAGGTAAACTCAATAAACCGGTTTTACTCAAAAGAGGGTTATCTGCTACATACAAAGAATTTTTAATGGCAGCTGAATATATCATTTCTGAGGGCAACAGCCGAGTTATATTGTGTGAAAGAGGAATTAGAACGTTTATGGATGAAACAAGAAATACCTTGGACATCAGTGCAATACCTGTAATCAAAAGATACAGCCATTTACCTATTATAATTGATCCCAGTCACGCTAGTGGAGATTGGAGATACGTCGCTCCCCTATCAAAAGCTGCTGTAGCCGCCGGTGCAGACGGATTAATAATAGAAGTGCATCCAGATCCTCAAAACGCCCTTTCTGATGGTAAACAATCTCTGAATTTTGATCAATTCAGTGAATTAATGGAACAAATAAAAGCCATATTAGACATAGATAGTAAAATCTTAGCTTAGCAAACAAACTAGACTGACATTGGAGGAAAGATTAATGTTATTTGACACCGCGATAATCGTTGGCACTGGTTTAATTGGAACTTCATTAGCTTTAGCATTTAAAGAAACTAAAGAAATAAGTAATATCATAGGCTACGATACCGATAATAATTCTTTAAAAGCAGCTTTAAAGTTAGGAGCTATTGATGAACCAGCAAAAATATCAGATATTTCAACAGTGGATTTAATAATTTTTGCAACTCCGGTAGAAAGTATAAATATAATTTTACGTGATACAATTGATCTAATAAAAGAAGATACCGTTGTAACTGATGTTGGAAGTACTAAATATGAAATTATTAAGCTGTTTGATTGTTTTAAAAATAAAAAAATCAATTTTATAGGGGGTCATCCATTGGCAGGATCCGAAAAGTCCGGCCCTTTAAATGCAAAAGCGGATTTATTCAAGGACAAATATTATATATTGGTTAAAAGCGTAAATTGTGACCAAATATATTTTAATAAGTTTGAAAGATTAATTTCAAAAATTGGAGCTGTTCCAATAAAATTAGATGCTGAAACTCACGATGAAATTCTATCAGTAACAAGCCATTTGCCGCAGGTTATTTCTTATTATCTGGTAAAAACTCTCATGGATTTAAAAGAAGATAATGAAAATTATCTAAAATTAGTCGGGACTGGCTTTAAAGACACCACAAGGCTGTCGAAAAGCGATCCCCAAATGTGGATCGACATATTCAAACAGAATAAAAATAATATACTCACCGCAATAGAGAATTTCGAAAAAGAGTTAAATACCTTCAAGAAGGACCTAATAGAAGATAAATACAGCGAAATAAAAGATGATTTGATCAAAATAAGTAATTTTGGATTTTGAGGGCAATGGGTGTGCTACAGGGCAAATGGCAAAGACCTTTTAACCTTATGGGTGGGGAGCGGGGTGA
>NZ_AZRL01000001.1 GCF_002895525.1 Petrotoga olearia DSM 13574 | reverse complement strand
CCGCTCCCCACCCATAAGGATAAAGAAACTTCTGACTCTTCGCCCCGCTCCCCACCCTGTAATTAATATAATTATATCAAAAAATCATTAAATTATATTTTTCTAACTGAATCTCTAATTATTAATTTTGTTGGCAAGATAACTCTTCTTTTCACCTTACTTTCACTTTTACCTTCTAATTTTTCTATTAAGAGTTTTGCTGCGTTCAATCCCATTTCGTAAACAGGTTGTCTAATGGTTGTTAGAGAAGGGTATAAATATTTAGCCAAGGGAGAATCATCAAAGCCAACTATTGAAACATCTTCAGGATAATTTAGCCCAGCTTCTCTTAGCGCTTTTATCCCCCCAAAAGCTACCCAATCATTTACAAAAAAAATTGCTGTAAAGTTTTTGCCATGTTTTTCGAGGTATTTTTTAATACCAATATATCCATCTTTCACATCAAAACCTGCAGGAATAAAGGTGACTTCAAAATCTTTTTTCTTTTGTGCAAAATTCATAAAAGCTTTTTTTCTTTCCCTTGCAGAGTATATTTCCAGTGGACCTTCAACATGCAATACTTTTCTATGGCCCATCTCGTATAAATATTTCGCAATTTTTAATGAAGAGTCATAATTATCTATAGTTACAATATCCATCTTCAGTTCTGAATTTTCTCTATCAACAGCAACAACCGGTATACCTGCTTCAATGAATTTTTCTAAACACTCTTCATCTTGATAAGTTGTGCAAGCAATGACACCATCTACTTTTCTTGCGAAGAACTCTTCTAAGGCATCTTTCTCTTTTTCCAAGGAATGTCTATATGTTGAAAGAAACATTTCTAAGTGATTTCGTAGAAGGACTTCTTCTATTCCTTCAGCCACCAGTCCATAATAATATGCTTTTAAGTCAGGAACCAAAACGCCAATCCCTCTGAAGGAACTCCCTTTTAGACTCTGGCTTCTGGTATAATCTAATTCTTTTATAACCTTTAAAATCTTTTTTCTTGTTTCTTCAGTAACGTTCTCACTTCCGTTGAGAACTCTGGACACCGTTGCGATAGAGAATCCTGAAGCTTTTGCTATTTCTCTTATCGTTGCCATTTTTCTCACCTCAATAGTTACACTTAATACTTTTCTAAATTAAGTTCTCCCTCAATTATCTCTATTAGAATGTTATCAGGATCTTTGAAAAAAGCGATTCTCACACCGCCCTCAGCATTAGTAGGTTCCATTGTGAATTCTACACCCTTTTCTCTTAAATATTTAAAGGTTTGGTCGACACTTTTTACTTTAAAAGCAAAGTGTTTTATGCCCATGTCTTTATCGTTTTGAGTTGCTAGATATTTTCCTTTCTCAGAAAAATTGAATAATTCGAGTACTTTATCCCCCATATCAAGGTAAACAATGACGAAATTTCCATTATCTTGAACAAGCTTTCCTAAAACTCTAAAACCAAGAATATCTCTGTAAAATCCAACAGATTTTTCCAAATCGGAAACTGTGATTGCTAAATGATCGAAATTAAAATGCATAATACTCATCTCCTCATAGATGAAAATTTTCATGCTTTTTTATTTTAAAATGGGGGTATACCCCCATTTTATTCAATAAAATTGACATTATCTATATACATTCTTCCAGCGAAGTCGCTGTCCACATCAACAAAAATTAAAAGCATATTTCTTAAATCAGTGTTGTCTTCAATATTGGGAACCGAATTTAAATCTATTTTTACCTCATAATGGTACAGGCCATCATTTGTTACAGTTGCCGAATCAAGATCTGAGAGATCAATTTGATAAGTATCAGATGCCTGTGCCCAATAACCTGCTGATGGTGGTTGAAATGCCAAGTTTATTTCAATAATTCCTTCCGAAGCTCTACCGGGAGCTAAATAAAAATCAAAAAACAAGAAATTTTTATCCCCACGTTTTAGGCCATCCATCCAGAAATCTAAACGTGGTGCGGATGCCCACGTATCACTTGGCTTTACTTCAGGATATGCTACTTCCCAAGATAAAGCTTTTGAGCCGCTGGCTTCTTCTATGGTAAGAGCTGTTTGCACTGCTGAGTCACTACTCCATTTCCAACCCTGGCGAGTGCCATCTTCAAAATCCGACGGTAATTTTGCTTCACCTAACGGATCATGGATAATAGGAATTTCAATTTTTTTGCCAGAAACCTTAAAATTATCCAAATAAATTACATCTGCTCCATCTGTACCTACGAAAAGAACAATATTTTGAATCGTATTGTCTGTCTCACTCGTGCCAATTATTTCCAAGCCTGGACTATCTTCACCCGTAATTGTTAGAACTGCTTTGTAAGTTCCATCAGCTTGTTTGACAAAATCATTTGGGGTGAGCCTTACGGCGCGAGCAGGATTAGTCCACCAATTGTTTCCGGGCCCTTGGGGAATCGCTGCTATAGCAACAGTTGCAGGAGATTTTAAAATAACGTCTATCATTATTTTTTCAGCCCCGGTAATATCAACTGCGTTGCCCCAATTATCCGCAGAAATACGAAGATTGTTCCAAAATCCTCCTTCGCTAACGTCATTGCTTGCATCTAAACCAGAGATTTTTAATCTATTCTTCTCATTGGTCAACGTTACATCAGTGACAGGACTGTCGGAATTTACTACAAAGCCTTGCGTGGTCCCGTCATCAAAATCCCATAATGTTTTGTAATAATATGAACGATCAATTGGTTCGTATTCTACACCTTTTATACGTGTACGAACATATTCTCCTGAAACGCTTAGTTCCTCTGGTGACCATATTTGATCAGGTCCTGGATCAAGATCTGTTGCTTCAGATTCACCATATACGTATGGTGTAAATGCCGCAGATTTTTCATTTTTATTAGTAAGAGACCAATTAACCCAACTAACGTTATTGGCGTTCAAAAACTTAAGCCATTCATCTGATTCTTCTATATATGGTCCACCATCGCCGGTAGCTTCGCTTGTTCCCCATTCAGATACAAAAATAGGGGCACCGTGCTCCAATGCATAAATTGCATTTTTCATTACGTAACTATCTGGTGATGGTTCATGGGTACCTGCATAAAAATGAAGGGTGTAAACGGTATTTTGATCGTCGATTGGATCATCAGCAGCTAAATCAGGTCTTTGGCTCCAATTGGGATTTCCAACAATAACGATGTTTTCATTACCGTTTTCCCGAAGCATTTCAATAATAGGTTCGGCATAATCTTTTACAATTTGCCAACCAGTTTTATCATTTGGGATACCATTTGGTTCGTTACATAATTCATAGATGATATGAGGATCATTGGGATACAATTCTGAAATTTCTTTAAAGAATTCCTGCGCTCCCTCATATATTGGATCGGTTGGATCTCCTGGTGCATGTACATGCCAATCAACGATCACGTACATATCGTACTTCTTTGCAAGTTCGATCCCTTGAATGACTCTTTCTTTAATGGTTTCAGGATCTGTTGCGTATCCGTCTTCTCCCACATACATGGCAAGGCGAATTACATTCGCTTCCCAATCATTCGCAAGAGCAGCAAAAGCATTGTCATTTAGAATTTCGGGGAACCATTGAAGCCCGTGAGTGCTCATACCCTTTAATTGAATAGGATTACCTTCTTCATCTCCCAAGGTTTTTATTCCGTTATACTCAATAACTTGCAAAGCCCCAGCTTCCGAGGGTTTTTTCACAAGATCATTACCGTATAAGAAAGAATCGTCGATATTTGGTGGAACTAATACAGAGTTTGCTAATAAAACAAGATTAATACAAACAACCAACGCCAATGCTAAAATCTTTTTCATTTATGCTCACCTCCCTATTGAAGATATTATACTATCTTTAGAAACTCTGAAACCTAATTTAAACTTTACTTCTAGAATTCAAAGATTTTTAAAATACCTCCATCATTCTAAGTTACATACAATCTGCTTTAGCTCCCCTTCGCCCAGCAGCCCGCCCGAATGGGTGGAGGAGGGCTCCGCCCTGTAACCTTTTTAAAAGCAGAATCTTATTTTTGAAAATCGTTTTATTTCTAAAGTGCCTAGAAGATATTTTTCGTTTTTAAAACTTCAAAAGTGTGTTTTTTAGTTTGATTTATAAATTCAAATCTTTACACTATAAATAATCAAAAGCGCTTGTTATGCTAATTTCCCCTTCAATATTATTTAAAACTTTTGGATAGGAAGGGAAAAGGGCAAAGAAGTTATCTTGAGAATAATTTTCCCCATTTACCTTAACGTTTACTCCCAATGCCGGTTTTTCACAACTCAATATCAAGTTGTTTCCTTCTTTTTTGTATGTTATCTTTGGATCGTTTAATTTATTTTTTCTTAAATCTGCAAACAATTCGTGGTTTTCTATTATGATTTTCCCATTTTGTTTTAGAATTAAGTAAGCTATGGAGTTATCTAAGTCAAGGTTGGAAATATTAAGTTGATCGATAGTAGTTACAGAATCTTCGGGCGTTTTTATGTTTGAATATTCTTTTTGCATAAGTTTTTTTCCATCTAAAGACCAAAGTTGAAATTCTAAATCAAGTTCGGTTTTGATTCCATCATTTATCAACGATATTATGATCTTTTCACCTTTATTTTTGGCAATAGCTAACAATTGATTATAGAATCTTTTAGTGTAAAAGTATAAAGCTTTAGGCCTTTTAAAATAATCTATTGAAGCCCAACTAAAAACAGGCCATGAGTCATTTATTTGCCAATAAAGAGTTCCTGCTGTTTTGTATTTTCTGCTTCTCCAATGTTCTACTCCTGTCTTAATAGCTTCTGCTTGGTTAAGTTGAGTTAAATAAACAATTGAATCAAAATTACTAATCAATCCGTAATGTCCATTAATGAACCTTAAGAGTCTTTCTGGACCTTCAACTTGTTTATTGTGATTTAACATGGTTGGAGAAAATATATCTTTTTCATTATCTTCGGCAAAGAAATCAATAGTTTTTGGATCTGGAGCTGCTTGAAATCCAAATTCACTTACGAACTTTGAATTGTCCCATGTATAGTATTTATAATCTTGCCATCCTGACCAAATTTCCCAAACATGTCTGTCTCCAGCTTCAGAAGAGTTAGCTCTGCTACCACCGTATGGGCTCGATGGCCAATACAATCTTGAGGGATCTTCTTGGGCACATATTTTAGGAAAATCTTCTAAATAAAGTCTATTTCCAAGATTTTTTCCATCCACTTTCAATTTGTAATCCCATTCTTCAAAGCCCCAATTATTCTCATTATTTCCGCACCAAAGGACTATACTTGGATGGTGTCTTAATTTCAATACTTGGTGTTTTACTTCTTCATTTGCAAGCTTTCTAAACCAATCTATATGGTCAGGATATTCAGCGCATGCAAACATGAAGTCTTGCCAAACTAATATTCCCAATTCATCACATATGTTGTAAAATGCTGGATCTTCGTAAAGGCCTCCTCCCCATACTCTCAGCATGTTCATATTGGATTCCTTGGCCATTTTGAGAAGTTTATCGTAATCACTCTCTTTTAACCAACTTAATATATTTTCAGCGGGTATCCAATTTGCTCCTTTGGCGAAGATTTTTCTGCCGTTTATCTCAAAGATAAAGCTTTCTCCTTCTGAGTCATTTTCTCTGACTACTCTGACGATTCTAAAACCTATTTTCTTTTTCTCATTGTAGATTACTTCTTCATTTTTCTTAAGTCTGAACTCAACTTCGTATAAATAGCTTTCACCCAAATCGTGTGGATACCAAAGTTTTAAATCCTTTATTCTTTTAGAACCTTCAAATTTATAATTTTCAAAACTAGCGGTTACTGGTAAGGTAATTACGAGATTTCCATTGAAAAGGATCTCTACTTCGTAATTTTTAGTATCGTTAATATGGGAATCAACGTAACCGGAAAAGTTTACTTTTCCATCTAAATTCGCCAAAAAAGCAGTGGAGCCGAAAAGCCTGGCATCTTTATAACTTTCTATGTAAATATCTCTGTATATCCCACTAGTGGCTATTCTTGCTCCCCAGTCCCAGCCATAAGAATACTGAGCTTTTCTTATGTAAACCCTTGCGGTTTCTTCACCGGCGTGTAATTTCCCGTAATTTTTTTCAAATCTTTTAGGTATGTCTATTGGAGATTTAATCTCTATTCTTAAAGAATTTTCGCCAATTTTTAGAAGCTTTTTAATATCAAACCGATATTCTATGAACATATCTTCGGTTTCTCCAACAAAATTATCGTTAAGGTAGATATTTGAAAGGGTATCCACACCTTCTAATACTAGATCATAACGTAGCTCGTCTTTTATCTCGTCTATGTAAAATTTTTTCTCATATATCCAATTTTTCCATTCTAACCTTTTGAAAAGTTTTTCATTTTCTCCTACATAAGGGTGAGGCATGAGATTCAAACCCACAAGGTCTCCTTGAACCGTTCCAGGGACATTTCCATCAAATTCAAACTCTTTTTCGTTGTCGTAAACCTTCCATTTTCCATTTAAAGATATTTGCAATTGAGATTCCTCCTAAAATAATCGTTCCCCACCCTTCTAAGGAAGGGACCTGCGGTCCCTAACCCAGCAGATGGGGGCTTTGTCATTTTATATTTTAAAACTTCCAACCAACCCTTTTAACTCTGTGGCTAACTCACTCAACTCTTTTGCTTCTTCGTTTATTCCTACAGCTTGGTTTACTTGTTCGTCTATTACACTTCTTGATCTTTCTAGTTGTTCACTTATCTGTGTTACCGCTTTCGCTACCCTGTCCATCGCTGTGCTCATCTCTTGCGCACTTGCACTTTGTTCTTCTGCACTTGCTGTCATGTTTTCTATCCCTTGGTCCATCCTTTCTATCCTTTCTTTTATCCTGTTGAAACTTTGTTGTACATTTACCATCTTTTCGTTTATTTCTCCTATCGTTCCTACTACCTTGTTCGTCGATTCGTTTACTTTGTTCGTTCCTTGCGTTATGTTGGCTAGTATCTGGGATATTTCATCCGTTGCATTTCTTGATTCTTCTGCTAATTTCCTTATCTCATCCGCTACTACTGCAAATCCTCTTCCTGCTTCTCCTGCCCTTGCTGCTTCTATCGCTGCGTTTAGTGCCAAAAGGTTCGTTTGTTCCGTTATCGAGTTTATCGTTTCTACTATACTTTGTACATTCTTGGCATTGCTTGCAAGTGTTTCTACTTCTTTTTGACTTTCTTTGGTCCTTTCTACCGCTTCTTTCACAGCTTGACTTATACTTTCTATCGTTTTGCTTCCTTCTTCTGCAGCTTTACTTGTTTCATCTGCTTCTTCACTTAACCTTTGTGCGTCTTGGGATACTCCTTGTGCCGCCCTTGCTACTTCGTCTACCCCTGAGGTTACTTCTTCTACGTTTCCTGCTGTTTCTTCTGCATTTGTTTGTATCTTGTCCATCTGGTTTTTGAGTTCTTCTGAGCTTTTTCTACTTTCTTGTGATGATTGCGTTAGACTTTCTGATGCATTTTCTACTTTGCCTGATGCTTGCATTATTGAGCCCATGGATCTTCTTAGTTCTTTACTCATTTCTGATAGAGCGTTAGCCATTTGCCCTATCTCGTCTTTGCTTTTACTTTCAAAGTTTACCGTTAGGTCTCCTTCTTTGAATTGGTTTATCTTGTTTTTGAAGTCTAGCAGTGGTTTCGTTATACTTCTTATTAGATAGATGACCATTATTATCGATACTACAAAGGCAATTACGGTTAAGATGGCTGTCAACATTATTGCCCTGTTGTTTTCTTCTATGAGGGCTGGACCTAATGTGTCTTGTTGAACTTTTAATTCATTTCTTTGTTCTTCTAACAGGTTCAATATTTCTACCCTTGCTTGTTCCATCTGCTCGATTATGGGTTCTTGGGATTCTATCGCTGTGACTATTTGATTGAAGGTGATTTCTAAATTGTCAAGATTTTCCATTAGTTCAGAAAAAGCATTTTTAAGTTCGTTATTGGTTAACCCAAATTCTACAAATGCTAAATTGTCTTTAAAGGTTGAGAACATATTTAATACATTACTTTTATCGCTTGAAGATTTAGAAGAGAAATATTTTTTAACATCTTCGTTGATATTTTGAACGGTTACAACAGGATCTTCTGGTAATAGTGAAAAAGCCAAAACACTATATTGTTTAGTTAACGTATTAAAATCATTTAGTTCTTGAATAAGTGATTCACTTAGCTTATTGAATTCAGAAAGAAAAGTATTGGCCTGAGAATTTAATTGTACAATTTCTTCGAAATTGTTTTCATATGTATTTAAAGATTTATTAATATAAACTAAAGAGGTAGATTCTGCCGTGGTGTCAAGCAAATTATTCATATATGAATCTATTTTAGATAAATTTCCTCTAAAACCGTTTTCAAAATTTTTTTCGTGATTATCTAAATAATCTTTAAAATTCAAAGAAGCTTCAAAAAAAGCTGTTTCTATTTCTGTTATATTATTAACTTGGTCTGATAAATTTTTATAAGATTCCAAGCCAGTATTTGATCTGGTAAGAGAAGTAGTATTGAAAATTATAGAAAGACCGAACAATATGAATATGATTATCACTATACTTATTATTCTTTTACCAATGGATCTTGATTTCATACGAGTCACCTTCCCTTTTTTATTTAAATAAAAGTAATTAAACCAAAGAGACGATCTTAGAGATCGTCTCCACAGTTCTTTATCTTTATTCGTTCAATTTTTTAAGGAGCGCTTCCAGCATTTCTTCAGTGAATTGTCCTCTTCCAAAGTTTATTAGCCCTCTCAGAGGAAGATATTTCATCATCGATAAAGCTAACTCTTCGTTCCTGTGTTCATCGACGGGGAAAATTTCTGAAATCTTATCTCGCATAATTTCTTTTAAGATTTGTGAGCCAACAGGGTCTTCCATTAAGTCGCCAATCGTAGAATTTCTATGGAACTTCTTTCTTATTGTTTTTGTGGAGTTAACTTTTACTGTTTCTTTTAATATTATGTCTTTCGACGATTTTCCTATTAATATTTCAAACTCTCCACTTTCTACGTACCAATCCTTTAAATCGGTGTTGTAATAAGCAAAAGCCCGCTTATCCAAGGTAAAAATTACAGTTTTTTCTTCGCCGGGTTCAAGTTGTATTTTTTCGAATCCTTTTAGTTCTTTTTCTGGCCTTGATACTCTGCTATTTATATCTTTTACATACAATTGAATTATTTCTTTGCCCCTCATATTTCCTGTATTTTTAACGTTCACTTTAACGTTCAGCGTTTGGTTATCGTTTATTTCCTTTTTATCTATTGTTAGGTCAGTATATTCAAAATTGGTGTAACTTAGCCCATATCCAAATGGGAATAACGGATCTATTTGCTTTTTGTCATAATATCTGTACCCTACAAATACACCTTCTCTGTATTCAACCCTATCGTCTTCGCCTGGGAAGTTTAGATAGGAAGGATTGTGACTCAATTTTTTTGGAAATGTTTCTGCCAATTTTCCACAAGGATTAACTTCACCAAAGAGGATATCTGTAACGGCTCCTCCCCATGCTTGGCCTCCTAGGTAACTTTCTAGTAGCGCTTTGACTTTATCAACCCAAGGCATTTCAACTGGGGCACCATTACTTAATACCACCACCGTATTTGGTTGAACATTGGTGATTTCTTCTATCAACTTGTTATGGCTTTGGGGCATCTGCATATGTTCTCTATCGTATCCTTCTGATTCGTATCTTTCAGGTAGTCCTGCGAGGATTACGGCAACGTCAGATTCTTTTGCGGCTTTCTTCGCCTTTTCTATAAGTTCCTCATCGATTTCATCTGAGTTAAGATAGTATCCTTTTTCATAAATAATTTTAGATTTTCCTTGAGTTATTTTTTCCATCTCTTCTAGTAGATTATCTGTTTTGATAGGGTTTACATGCGAACTTCCACCACCTTGATACCTGGGTGATGTGGCAAATTCTCCAATTATGGCTATCGTTTCTTCTTTTTTAATTGGAAGTATATTGTCTTCATTCTTCAAAAGTACCATGCTTTCTCTTGCTATCTTTCTTGCTAATTGATGATGAGCTTCTTTGTCATATGTTGCGTTTTGTTTCCTGTTGTCGTTTGCTTTAAAAATGATTTTTAGTAGTCTTTCTACAGTTTCATCCAAAACCTTCTCTTCTAATTGACCTTTTTTTACAGCTTGTATGATTTTATTGTCTCCTATTCCAAAGCTTGAAGGCATTTCTAAGTCTAATCCTGCTTTTAATCCGTCTACCCTTTCGTTTACTGCCCCCCAATCGGATACAACGAATCCTTCGAAGTTCCATTCTTTTTTCAATATATCTGTCAATAAGTATTTGTTTTCAGACGCATGTGTACCGTTTACTTTATTGTAAGAGCACATTACCGTCCAGGGTTTGCCGTTTTTCACCGCCCCTTCGAAGTTTGCTAAGTAGATCTCTCTTAGGGTCCTTTCATCTATTATTTCATCTACACTCATTCTTCTGTGTTCTTGATTGTTTGCAGCATAATGTTTCAAAGAGGTTCCTACCCCTAGACTTTGAACCGCATTTATATACGCTGTAGCAAGCTCTGTTGATAAGTAGGGGTCTTCAGAGAAGTATTCGAAATTTCTTCCACACAACGGAGACCTCTTAATGTTAATAGCGGGGCCTAGTAAAATATCAACTTCTTCAGCTTGGCATTCTTCAGCTAAGGCTTTTCCTTCTTCTTCTATTAATTTTCTATCCCAAGAACAAGCTGTTGTAGCAGCCGTTGGGAAACAAGTGGCGGGTACGCTGTTTTTCAACATGCCTTCGTCATCGGTGTTGGCTTCTTTTCTCAAGCCGTGAGGTCCATCACTCATTATAATAGAAGGTATTCCTAATCTTTCAATAGGTTTGGTGCGCCAATTGTCTAAGCCTGAACATAAACTTGCCTTTTCTTCAAGTGTCATCTGAGAGATCAATTTTTTTATGGCTCTCTCCATTTTTTCACATCCTTTGGTTTGTTATTAAAAAAGGCTTTTCTTTATAAATACAAGATTAGAATTCAAAAGAATTATTCTTAATAACCTGTGAATACCATTTGCCACTATCTTTTATGATTCTTTTTTGAGTTTTGTAATCAACGTACACTATTCCAAACCTCTTTGAATAGCCCAATGCCCATTCAAAATTGTCTAATAGGGACCAGACGAAGTATCCTTTGAGCGTAACTCCATTTTGAATCGCTCTTAAGGCTTGTTCAAGATGTTTCTTTAAATAATCTATTCTATCTTCATCGTGTACCCCTTGGTTTACTATTTTATCATCAAAAGCAGCACCATTCTCAGTTACATACACTTCTTTTGGATTGTACTCGTCTTGAACTCCTTTTAGTATTTTGTAAAAACCTTCAGGATAAATCTCCCAACCCATTTCGGTTTTTGGAAGACCTCTTTCAACGGTTTTTCCACCTAAAAATGATTTTGTATCGAACTTGACAAGATCTCCAGAGTAATAATTGATGCCTACAAAATCAATTTTTTCTTTTATTTCTTCCAAATCATTTTCGTAATTGTGAGGTAAAAACTCAGAAGCGTGTTCTTTTATCCCGCTTGGATATTCACCCTTGTATATCGGATTCAAAAACAATGGGTAATTTGTCCATTCATGGGCCAACCGTACTGCATCTTTATCTTCTTGTGAATTTGTAGCAGGATCGTGGGAAGTATTTGATAAAGTAATTCCGATTTTCCCTTCTTTAATATTTTCTTCTCTGAAAGCTTTAACTGTTTTTGAATGAGCCCGCAACTGATTGTGAACAACTGAGAAAGAGGCGTAAAGATCTTTCATTCCTGGTGCATGTTCACCCATAAAATGGCCAACAAAGGCCATTACCCAAGGCTCGTTTAACGTAATCCAATTTTTTACTCTGTCCCCCAATCTTTGAAACATATAATCAGCATAATCGGTGTACCAATATGCTATATCTCTGTTTGTCCAGCCGCCGAGATCTTGTATAGCAGCAGGTAGATCCCAATGATACAATGTAACAAAAGGAGTTATATCTACCTTGAGTAATTCATCCACCAATCTATTGTAAAAATCAACACCTTTTTCGTTTATTTTACCTTTACCGTAAGGGAAGATTCTCGACCAAGATATAGAAAACCTGTAGGCTTTTAATCCTAAATCTTTCATCAAAGCAATATCTTCTTTGTACTTGTTATAATGATTGTCTGCAACATCTCCAGTGTCTCCATTATATGTATTTCCGGGTGTATGAGAAAATCTATGCCAAATTGAAGAACCAGCTCCATCTGCCAAAGGGGACCCCTCTATTTGGTAAGATGCAGTAGCTGCTCCCCACATGAAATCTTTTGGAAAAACTTTTTCAGACATATTTTTATTCCTCCCGTATTTTTATTTTTATTGATACACTCTGACCTCATTTTATCTCTAAAGTGTATATGTTATTTTAAGATCCATTCTTCTGATAGTTTAGGTACATCCATCATTAATTGTTTTGTATATGGGTGTTCGGGTTGTGTTATAACTTTATCAGCATCTCCTCTTTCTACTATTTCCCCTTCGTGCATGATGAAAAGTCTGTCACTGACATAGTAAGCCAAACCAAGGTCATGGGTTACGAACATAATAGTAGTACCTTCCGTATCCCTTAAGCCTAATAATAACTCCAAAATTCCTGATCTTAAGTTTGCATCGATCATCGAGGTTGGTTCGTCAGCTAAGAGTAATTTTGGTTTTATCAAATGAGCCCTTGCTATCATTACCCTTTGCCTTTGACCGCCACTTAATTCAAAAGGATATTTATCAGCTACTTCTTCGGGCCTTAGATTAACTGATTCCAAAGCTTCGTAAACCTTTGACATTTTTTCTTGTTTTGTAAAACTGTTGTCAAATAACTTGAAAGCATCTATTAAAACTTTTTTTACCGGAGAAAATATATTGAATGAGGCGTAGGGGTCTTGAAATATTGCTTGCACTTTTTTCCAGTAAAGCTTTTTTTCTTTTCCTGTTAAACCTGTTATATCCTGACCTTCAAAAGTAATTTTACCTTCTGTTTCTTTTAACAACCTTAGTAATAGTCTCGTTACCGTTGTTTTTCCACTTCCACTTTGTCCAACAAGAGAGACGATTTCCCCTTTTTTTATAGAAAAAGTGACGTTATCTACCGCTTTTACAGCTTTTTTACCACTTCCAAATATTTTGGTCAAATTTTCGACTTTTATTATATCTTCATTTGAGTGCTTAGACATACGGTGTCACCTTCTTCCCTTGGGTTAAAATATGGTTTATTCTGATGCACCTTACAGATCTTTCTCCTACTTTAGTTAAATTGACATCGTCTTTCTTACAATCTTCTATTGCCAAAGGGCATCTATCTGCGAACCTACATCCTTTTGGAATTTTCCTTAAATCAGGTGGTGAACCAGGAAGGCTTGGAAGTTTTTTGCCTTTTATGCCTTTTTCAGGAACTAATATAGATTGCATTAATGCTTGTGAGTAAGGATGAATAGGATCGAAGATTACATCTTTCATATTTCCTACCTCTACAAATTCACCTGCGTACATTACGGCTATACGGTCACATATATGCCTTAATATGGGAAGTTCGTGAGTTATAAAAATTATACTTTTAACTATCTTTTTATCAAAAAGTTCTTTAATTAACTTTATTACTATTTTTTGTGAAGTTACGTCCAATGCAGAAGTTGGTTCATCTGCTACTACAACTTCTGGGTTCATGATTGTGGAGATTGCAACAACTACTCTTTGTTTCATACCACCGCTAAGTTCTAAGGGATAGAGGTTTAAAACCCTTGGAGGCAAAGAAAGAGATTCAAAACGTTCTTTTGCCAAATTTAAAATCTCTTTTTCTGTCATATTGGGATCGTGTTCTTTCATTAGATCTATAACAAAATTTTTGATTTTTAATGTTGGATTCAACGCGTTCAGAGCACTTTGAGGGATGTAAGAATATTTCTTTCCCAGTATTTTTTTTCTCAACTCATTTTCTTTTTTTTGCATGATATTTTCATTATCTAAAAATACCGATCCACTTTCGTATTTCAAAGGAGATAAAAATAAGCCCGATAAACTCATTGCTAAAGTAGATTTCCCACAACCTGATTCGCCCGCTATTCCCAAGATTTCTCCCTCATATAGGTTAAATGAAACGCTGTTTACCGCTTTTATTTTTTCTCCTAATCTTGTATGATAATAGGTTTTAAGATTGTTAACTTCTAAAATGACTTTTTTTGATTCCAACCTGATCAACTCCTAAGTTTGGGATTGAATAATTCATCCATCCCAGAATTCATAAAATATAGTGAAAAGGTTATTAAAGCTATGGTTATAGCTGGAGGTACAAAAGCCCACCAGGCACCTGATCTAACAGACTCAAATAGTAGTGCCCATGAAAGCATTGTTCCAAGTGAAACTATATTACTTGGACCCAGTCCCAACATACTTATTCCCGCTTCGTTTAAAATACCCGTGGCAACTTGAAGGATAAAAGCCATGAATATATAAGATAATAAATAAGGCATTATTTCGCGTATTATAATTTCTACAGTACTGACGCCGTTTAACCTAGCTATATCAACATGTTCTCTGTTTCTTAAACTGAGTGATTGCGCCCTTACAGCACGCGCAGTCCATGGCCAGGAGGTTATCCCTAAAACTAATCCCATAACAACCAGCGACCTACTTCTTAAACTAACAGTTATCAATATTAATATTATGAATGGAGGTATCACTAAAAATATATTAGTTATTGAATTTAATATGTTATCGGTGGTTCCCCCTTTGTACCCAGCAACAAGGCCTATAGTTATACCTATTGTTGTTGCAATGACGCCTGAAATTAATCCTATAATCAACGAGGATTTCATCCCGTGAATAAGTTCTACAAATACATCTCTTCCAAAGTTATCTGTTCCCAACAAGTAAGTTGAGGAAGGGGATTCGTACATAAATCCAACCATCTCCAATGGATCTTTTGGTGATACTGCAGGGTATATGAAGGCAGTTAGGAATAAAAACATGAAAAGGCTGAAGCCTATTAAGAATTTAGGAGATTTCAATAGTAATTTTATTGTATTCATGTTAACCCTCCTCCGTTTGTGCAGCTTTAATTCTAGGATCTATTAGTCCGTAGACCATATCCAAAATAAAATTGGCAATTAAAACCATCATCGCTATTATAAGCGTTGAGCCTTGGATCATTGGATAATCTAGCTGTCTTATTCCGTTGAATAGCCATGTTCCCACTCCTGGGTATCCAAAGACTATCTCCGTGATCAAAGCTCCCCCTATCATGGTGCCTAAACTTATTGCAAGCCCTGTTATTTGAGGAAGAACTGCATTTTTGAAGACATAGCTTTGAATCTTCTTATCTTTGATACCTAACATCTTACTGTAGGTAACATAATCTGTATTTAATTCATATATCGACATTTCTCTCATACCTATGGCTTGTCCCCCTATTGTTACTAAAACGATGGAAATAAAGGGTAAAAAGTAATGATGTAAAACATCAATTACAAAAGCCCAACTCCACGAAGGAAGCAATGTTCTGCTGTAACCACCGCCAATCGGAAACCATCCCAAGTAAACTCCAAAAACGTATAGTAATATGATTGCCAAAGCATAATAAGGGATGGAATTAACGAACAACGCTACTGGGAAAATGGTTTTGTCGAAAAATCCCTTTCTGTAGGCAGCAGCAGCCCCCAGTAAGTTCCCTAATATCCAACCCACAATTATTGCCGGAAATTGTAAAGAAATAGTCCATACAATAGCGTTTCCCAAAACTTCATTAACAGAAAGAGGATACAAACTGAACGACGTTCCTAAATCACCTCTAAAAACATTTCCTATATATTTAAAAAACTGAATAGGTAAAGGTTTATCCAATCCAAACTCTTCCACAAAAGATTGATAAACCCTTTCTTGCGTTTCACTTGCGACGGTTCCAGACATCATTTTACTTACTATAACTGAAATAGGATCTCCTGGAATGAGCCTTGGTAAGAAGAAATTTAAAAACAAGGCCAAGAAAAAAGCTAGTAAATACCAAAAAAATTTTTGAAAAAAATACCTCGTAAATTCTTTCACATATTTCACCTCTCGTAGGTATATTTAAAAGAGTTCATGGGGGCCAATACTTCCCCCCACGAACTCTTGTTTAAATCAATAGTTAGTAAAAACTTTATTTAGCAGGTTCTAAATGCCACAACATCTCCATTCCTGCTCCTACCAAAGGCATCGGCGGCGCATAAGGATTTTTTGCGTTTGCCCAACCTGTCCAGTAGGTTTCATTGTATTCATAAAATGTCTGAGGTCTATACATCAATGGGAACATTGGTATGTCTTCTCTGTATATTTGGTCTAGCTCTGTATAGAGGTTCTTTAATTCTTTTTCGTTGGTTACTTTTGGATTCATATCGATGAGTTGATCAGCCCATTCATTTCTATATCTTCCGAAGTTACTGTATGCAATTTGCCCAACTTCGGGAACACCTTTTGAGTAAAGAGCTATTTGGAATCTCAACCATGGTTGAGCGGGTGAAGGTTGTGAAGGTGTCCACATAGTCATATCGAAGTTACCTGTTTGTCGGTTATCATAGGCTATAGGTGCATCAGGGAAAGATGTTTGAATGTCTATACCTACTGCTCTTGCTGATTGTGCAACAATTTGTAAAGAAGCATTCCAGTCTGTCCAACCGTACGGACATTCTACGGTAAATGGGCCTAATCTTGTTCCATCTGGAAGAACGTATATTCCATCTCTACCCTTTGTTGCTCCTAAATCT
Organism: Petrotoga olearia DSM 13574; assembly: GCF_002895525.1. Taxonomy (GTDB): domain Bacteria; phylum Thermotogota; class Thermotogae; order Petrotogales; family Petrotogaceae; genus Petrotoga; species Petrotoga olearia. Next base: position 37,908 of record NZ_AZRL01000001.1, on the reverse strand, counting down.
TCTTCTAATATTCTAACAGCTTCTTTTGGATTGTATTCCCAACCGTATTGTTTTACCAAGTTTTCATCGAAGTATTTTGCTTCGCCACCATAGGGTAGTATAAGACTGGCTTGAACCTTGGGGGAATAATTGGACATAGCAAGTTCGGAAATTCTAGAGTAATTTACGGAATATGCAATAGCTTTTCTAACTTCAGGCAAACTAAGAGGATATTTGTTCACGTTAAACCACAACGAAGGCATTGATGAAGGCACATAATAAGGGATCTCATCATACCATGTACCAACTGGAAGTCCTTTCTTTTCCCACATTTCCCATATTCTTGGAGTAAATTGCTGAGAAACGTCTACTTCGCCGTTTTCAAAAGCTAAACTACCTTCGTCGTTACTTTTGAAAATAGGATGCACTATATATTTGGCAGCGGGTTTTTTCCCACCATGTAAAGCTTCGTTTCCCCAATAATTATCTACTCTTTCTAAAATTATAGTTTCTGGACTTTCATAAAAAACTTTGTAGGGACCAGAGCCTACAGGATTTTCATTTCTAAACTGTCTGATTTTGGTCAAATCATAATTATTTTCTGCTTCAACCTTAGACCAAATATGTTCTGGAAGAATAAAGGTAGCTCCAATTGCATCTTCCACCATCAATCTGTTTGGATTGTCTGGTTTCATCTCGAAGATTACAGTGTGGTTGTCTACCTTGTAAACATCTTTCAACCATTCCCAAATCTGTAGACCTAGAGGATATTTTTGCCCTAATTTGTAGGAATATACAACATCATCTGCCGTAACTGGTTCTCCGTCGTGGAAATACGCTTTTGGATTTACTTTTACCTCTAATCTTAGATCATCAAGCCATCTATAGGATTCTCCCAAAATAGGAACATACTTTCCGTTGAGAGCATCCCATGTGAATAAAGTTTCATATATCCAAATATGCTGTCTAGGATCAGAAACGAACGTCATTGGCCCACCTGCAAGTGGATTATCAGTTGTTGGTGGTCCCCACTGAAAACCTGCAACATACACGGCTTCTTCTCTTGGGATTTGGGTTACTTGAGCGAATAATGCGCTTCCCATAACCAAACTTGCCAATAAAAGAAACACAACAAACACTTTTTTCATACTCTTTTCACCTCCAATATTTTTGTTACACTATCAAGGAAAGGCCTTTCCAAGAAAAAATAATACTAAGTTCCCCTATCTCCCTTTAACATCCCAGCTTAATTTCCATAAGGTGGCAGGTGCTCGTAGGATTGAAAATAACTAGTTTTTTTGGTACTCAATACAATACTACCCTGAAACATGTTACATCGCAAATCTGATTATGGGTAATGAGAAGCGATTAGGAGGAAATATTTTAATTTATTTAATAAAAACTCTGATTTTTGTAGTTTTTCTTAACTTTTCAACATGCCCTTATAAAATCCTGGTTCAGAATTTTCTATTAATATAGCGTTTGCGGTTTTTTCATAAAATTTTGCAGGACCAACTCCTCCAATTATGGCATATGCATAACCACTTTCTTCCATACTCTTTAGAGCTATTAAAAGCAATGCTTTACCAATATCTTTTCCTCGGTAATTTTTGTCTACACCCATTGGACCAAAAAAATTTTTACATGTAGCATCGAAACAAGAAAAACCAATAATTTTGTTTTTATCTTCGTCTAAAGCTATGAAACAACTGATAGGTTTGTTAGAAAAAGATACATCACATTCACTTGCCCAGTGATCACCAAATTCTTTTTTTATCCAATTTAAAACAATAAATTTTTCTGGTGCTTTTGCTCTCCGTACTGTTAATTTAGAATCTTTTAACTCAGTAAATATTTTCTCATCGTAATTCAAATCATAAAGTTTCACAAGCATATCTGCCATTTTTTCACCCCTTTACGCTTCCAGCTGTGATGCCAGAAATAATCTGTTTTTGAAATATTAAAAACGCTATCATAATAGGTAAACCAACGATCGTTGAAGCAGACATAAGATAAGGCCATTGTAATTGTGTTAGTTGTTGATACAAAGCAAGTCCAACTTGAGCGGTTCTCATTTCCCTGGAAGAAGTTAAAATTAAAGGCATAAAAAGGTCATTCCAAGTTGTTATAAAAGTATTTATTCCCATTACTGCTAATGCTGGTGTGGAAAGAGGTAAAATGATTTTAAAAAATACGGTAAAAGGTCCTGCTCCATCCACTACCGCAGCCTGCTCAATTTCTATTGGAAGTTGTTCTATATACTGTTTTAGTATAAAGATACCAAAAGGAGTAACTAAATGAGGTAATATTAATGCAAAATATGTATCTAATAACTTTAAATTCTTCATTAGAATGAATATAGGAATGGTTGTCACTTGAAAAGGGATCATCATTGTTATCAACACAATAGCAAAGAGTATATTTTTCCCTTTGAAATCTCTTCTAGCAAATGCATAGGCTACCATTGAAGAGAATAAAAGGTTTGAAATAAGAATTGTTCCTGAAACTATGAAACTATTAAAGATATATCTTCCAAACATTTCCTCGTTCCATACTATAATGTAGTTCAAAAGTGTAGGATATTGATTCTGGATTTGAATATCATCGATTAGGAAATTTAAATCTAATATTCCTTTTTCATTATTTAATATTATAGAGATTCCCGTTATGTATTTCAAGTTTATTTGTTCTTTGTCCAAAGCTTTTTTTGAAATCTGTATTTGTTCCCACTGTCCTTGACTTTTATATGAAAAAGGAATACTTTGGGAATTTCCATTAATATCCTCAAAACTCACAAAGCCGTTGATAATTTCTGGATTGTCTACTTTTATCCAGAAATTAAAATTATCCATTTTTCTCAGATCTCTAGTACTCCCTATCATTTTAATACCTGGATTTTTCTCCTCCTTGGATTCAATGAGTAGAGATTGAGAAGTCTCCGGAGATTCTTTAAATAAAGAGTAGTTTGTATTTCCTAAAGGAGAAATCGTCCTTCTTAAAACGCTCATATAACCGGCTTCAAAGTCATTAAGGTAAAATTCTTTAACGATATTTGTCATAGTTCCTTGAGGGATGAACGAGGTGTAAATCATGATCACTAAAGGTAAAAGAAAAATTATTAGAATCATAAAAGAAATTAATAAAATTATATTTTTTTTGATATTCATTAATATTCACTCCTGAGTGCTCTTTGTTGAATCAATGTTATAATTAAAATTATTATAACTAAGATATATGCCATAGCTGAAGCATATCCCATTCTGAACTGCCTGAATCCAGTCATATATAAATAATGTACAATTGTTTGTGTAGAATTCAATGGTCCCCCGCCTGTCATTGTAAATATTTCTGTAAAAATTTGAAAAGATCTGATTGTGTTTATTGCAATTACAAAAAAGAGTGTAGGTTTTATTAGTGGTAGTGTTATTTTAAAAAATTTATCGGTGCTAGAAGCACCGTCAATAGAAGCTGATTCGTAAAGTTCTTCAGGAATACTTTGTAGACCTGCCAAAAAAATTATGGTATAATAACCAATAGCTGCCCAAACATTCATAATCATAATAGATAATAGAGCTGTATCGGGTGATGCCAACCAACCTGTATTTTTTTCTATTCCTACTGTTTGTAGTAAGTAATTTATTATTCCATCGGCACTGTAAATGTATCTCCATATTGTGGAGATAACAACCATAGACATAACAGAAGGTAAAAAGAAGCCAGCTTTAAATAATCCTTTAAATCTAACCATTTTGCTATTTATTAGGACAGCTAATAAAATGGAAATTACCGTAGTAAAAGGAATTGTACCAATAACGAAAACAAAAGTATTCCTCATAGCTTTTAAAAAGATTTCATCTTTAAATAAAGAAAGATAGTTTTTCAAACCTACAAAATTTATTTCCGGGCTTAATCCCGTATAATTTGTAAAGCTTATTCCAAAAGAGAAAATTATTGGATATAAAGAAAATATTATAAAAGTTATTATCCAAGGAAGTAAAAAAACAAAAGTTGTTATGTTATACTTGCTATTTAATTTCAAAATAAACACGTCCCCTTTTTTCTTTTTTAGTTTCAAAAAGGGGCAAAGGGAATACGCCCCTGCCCCGAATAATTTTTACATATAATTTTTTAAAGTAAATTTTGGATTTGTTGGTTGTATTTTTGTAAAATTTCTTCTATTGGTGCATCTGTAAGTAGTATTTCTTCTACAATATTTGTAAATAATTGTTCGATTTTGTTAGCTTCTGCTAGCGGTGGGAATGGAACGGCGTATTTGTTTTGTTCAAGGAATGTTGCATGTAGTGGATGACTTTCGAACCATGGGTCCTTTTCTATTCCAACTTTTGTTGGGAACACTTCTCCCGTGGTTCGAGTTATCTGCATAGCCACTTCTTCGCTTAACAGAAACTCTATTACTCTCCATGCTTCCTCTACATTTTTGCTCTGTGAAGAGATTCCTAAAACTTCTCCACCCGCAAAAGAGGCATGATAGCCATGATGCTCTCTTGGTTTAGGGATAAGAACCACATCAAATATGGTTTCTGGATAATCTCTTTGAGTGTTGTTGATATACGCAGGTCCAGCAAAGAAAAATCCTAGTTTTCCTTTCCCAAAAGCTTCTGCGAGTTCTGATTCCTTTCCTAGTAATGCATAGTTGCTTAAAACTCTGTAATAATTAGCTGTTTCGATGACTGGTTCACTGTTCAAAATCGCCTTTTTTAGGTCAGGAGAAACAAAATGCCCCATATTTCCCCAAACTGCTGGTAAAAACCATTCTTGATACGGGCTATATAACTCTCCTACACATAATCCTACTCCATAGATATCCGACCCTAAAGCGTTTATTTTTTGAGACGCGTTTAAAAGTTCGTTCCAAGTTTTTGGTGGATTATCTGGATCTAAGCCTGCTTTGTCGAGTAATTCTAAATTATAATACATGGCTCTGGGCGCTAATAACCAAGGGAAGCCCCATGTTTTTCCTTGATACTCAACAAAATTCCAAGCAACGTAATCATCTTTTACTTTTCCTACAATATCATCAACCGGTCTTAAAACTCCCTGAGAAGCAAAGGTTGCCAACCATGTGTTTCCTAACTCAATGACATCCGGTGCGCTGCCTGCTGCGATGGAGGTAACAATTCTATCAAAACCTGTCGCCCATGAGAGTTGAACAATTTCTAATTCAATATCTGGATTAGCTGCCTCGAATTGAGCTTTCACTTGTTTTGACAAAGTGTCGTCCATCATGAACTGCCATACTGAGATCTTAGTTTTACCAAATGACAAAAGTGCCAAACCAACCACTAACACCATCAACAAAATCTTCTTACTCATACTTAAATACCTCCTTTTTAGTATTTGAGACTTATAAATATGTTTTACTAATCTTTAATTATCACCCCCTTATAAAGTTTTTTGGATTATTTGGGCAAATTCAAAACAGATTTTAGTGCATAATATATAGATATTGGCTTTGTAGAATTTGTAAGTATGTATTTTTCCCCTTGATAATTATCAAGATCATTTTCGTTCCTTAAAATTATGTAGATAACTTCTTTTGAAAAATCTTTTAATTTTTTTTGCATTTTTAGTTGGTTTTTAAATCTAGATGAATCAACGACGAAAGAAATAATAACTTCACTTCTTTCTAAGGGTGTATCAGTTGTACCTTGTTTCACATCGTAAGTTATGATTTTAGAACTTTCAAACATGCTTTTAACTAAAGTTTTGTATTCAAAGTAATCTTTATTGCTTGTATCTGCTGGAGATAAAGGATCTCCATTTGGAAGAACAAAGGTTACATTAGGGACATCCAATTTGTTTTGTATATTTGTATATATCGCTTTTTCAGCGATTTGGGCTAGGAATCTTGTTTCATAAGTTGTGTTTATGTACTGATCTTGCAGCGAAAGTATTCTTTTATAACTTTCTTCCATTAAGTCTTTTTCAATTTCTCCATTGGAAAAAGATTTTTGTAACTCATTGTATAAAGGTTCAAAATTAGCATCTGTGTCTCCAACTAACAGTATATCTCCAGTAGCAGAAAAGAATTTATTAACTATTTCTTTAGGCGAGTAATTATCATGAATGGCTTTCATCTCTAAAGCATCACTTATAATAATTCCTTTATATTTCAGTTTATCTCTTAAGAAATCTTTTAAAATACTTTTGGATAAAGTAGCTATATTTTGTTCATCGTAAGTTGGATAAAGAATATGAGCGGTCATTATCGATTTAGTTCCCAGTTCTACAGCTTTTTCAAAGGGATAAATATCTTTTTCACAGATGTCTGTAATTACAGGAATTTCATAATGAGAATCTTGGACTGCTTTCCCATGACCGGGGAAATGTTTGCAAGTAGCGATGATTTTGTTTTTCTCTAATCCTTTGATAAAATTATTTCCACAAGATGACACTATTTCTTCATTGTTTGAGTAAGCTCGTAATCCGACCACGGGGCTTGCATTTTCAGCAAACACATCCAAAACAGGGGCAAACAACATATTAAAGCCATTTTTTTTGAGAACTTTTCCTAAGTATTCTCCGTAATCATAGGCATATTTCGGGTTATTAGTAGAACCTATCGCTTTGTTTCCAGGTGATGGAAAAATACCAGGTACTGTTTCTAGTTGACCCCCCTCATGATCCGAAGATATGAACAATTTGACTCCTTCGTCGATAATTTCATATAATCTTTCCATATTTATTTGGAGACTGTTCAGATTTTCCATGTTTGATGGATAAAGCATAACTCCTGCAGGCCTTACCCTTCGAATTAAATCCAAATGATGGTTTTTAATTCCTTTTGGAAAACCTAATAGAAAAAATTTGCCTAAATCATCTTTGTTCAAAATAACTTCCTCCTCGTATGATATGTATTGATGTGAAACTTTAATACTTATCTCAGCGTCTCTTTACTCAGCCTTCCCTGAAGGATGAAAGAATTTTTATTCTCTCACTTGAAAATCATTTTATTTCTAAAGTACCTCTATAAATTTGTCTTTTAAAAATTTTTGCTAAGTATTGTTTTTCTTCAAAAATTTTGGTAATGAAATTTATTGCAGCTCCAACAGCGGTTACTGGTTCGTTTTTTTCCTCTGTAATAAAATTGATATTTCTTTGTTTACTTAAAAATAAATTATTTCTTGTTTCTTCTATCAAAAACTTGATAGCAATTTCTGGTAAAAACTTAATACCCCCGTCAAAAATCACCGTATCAGGATCGATAATACCTGCTAATAATCCAATTTCTCTTGCTAATTTGCTTAGGAAAGTTTTAATTTCATAGAAAATTTCATCTTCTGAATGGTTATTTAGAAAATCATAGTAGTCATTTACATATCCATTATTTTTTTCTATTAAACGTAATTTAAATTCGTATTCTCCAGAACAGTTGTTAGAACCGTGATAAAGGTGATTGTTTATAATAATCCCGATCCCCACCCCTACAAAATCATGAATATCGTAGGGAATAGAAATATAAACATACAAAATATTTTTAGCCGAACCTTTCAATTTTAAATTGTAATACGCTGCGCCAACATTCGAGTCATTATCTATCAAAAAAGGGATATCCTTGACTTTTGATAATTCTTCTACCAGCTTGAAATTTTCTATTCCTAAAGCTTTAGAATATACTATAACGCCCTCTTTGGAGTCAATTATCCCTGGAAGGGAGATTCCACAGGCACAGATATTCGAATCTTTCTTTTTCTCAATGATGTTTTGTACCATGTTTACTAAATTTGATTTGTTTATTTTTTCTTTTATACGAAAGTTGTCTATTGGATCCCCCTTCAGATTTGTGACAACACAATTAATTCCGTTTTGCTCTATTTCTAAACCTAAAATATTAAATATATTATAATTAAAAGACAGAATTTGAGTCTTTCTCCCACCTTTTGGACCTTGTTTTAAAGAACCCACAGTTTGTATTATTCCGGTGTCTTTGAGATTTTTTAGATATCTTGAGATAGTAGACTTATCTAAATTGGTTGCTTCAGATATTTTTTTTATAGTTGCTTCTTCGTTTTCCCAAAAAAATTTAATTATGGTGTAAAGGTTTTCTTTCATGTTTGGTGGCTCCTTTGATTTAGTGTAATAGATATTATGGATAGGTTAGTTGTTTGCAGCAGGCAACTAACTAAATTATACAACGAATTTGTTATTTTGTAAAACTTGGTTACACATGATTAAGAGTAATTAGAGTCGTTTAAGAGCAAATAATTGATTTTATCTTCGTTTTTCTTAGTTTTTCAAAATTGTTAGTAAAATTTTTACTTTTTTTCAGCTTTTCTAAAATGGATAAAAACTGTTATCAATAATCTCAAAAGGCTGTCTTGAAGTTAAAGACATGATAAATACCTATGGTGTTGATCAAGTATATAAGATCTTCAAATAAAAGTGTAATATAATTTGATAAAAAATCCCCGAATTTGGGGATTTTCGTATGAGTTTAATTCTTTAATGTTTTCAACGCTTCACTTAATACTTCGTTTTTCTTTAGAGCTTCTATACAAAATTCTTTGCCTTTTCCAGATAAAATCATCAATATTGCCAATTTCGGTTTCATATCAGCCTTGATTAAATACTCTTTACAGGTTTTTTTATCCAACCCAGTTACCTCAGAAATTATTCTTACTGCTCTTTCTTCTAATTTTTGATTCATGATTTTAACGTCCACCATATAGTTTTTAAAAGTCTTTCCAAGTTTTATCATGGTGACAGTGCTTATCATATTTAAAACCATTTTTTGGGCTGTGCCAGCTTTCATTCTTGTACTACCTGAAATAACTTCTGGACCTGTTCTTAAAGAAACTACAATGTCTGAGATTTTCATCAATTCAGGATTTTTTACGTTGCAAATTAAAGCCGTTTTACATCCCTTTTCTTTTGCCTTGGATAAAGCGCCTTTCACATAAGGTGTTCGCCCGCTGGCAGATATGCCTATTACATAATCTTCCGAACGGACATTACTTTTTTCCAAGTCGTTTTTCCCACCTTCTTCATAATCTTCAACATTTTCTGTAGCTTGAAAGAAAGCTTGTTCTCCTCCGGCGATTAAGGGGAGAAAGATTCCTGAATCTATACCAAAAGTTGGAACCGTTTCTACCGCATCTATAACTGCTACCCTACCGCTTGTTCCTGCTCCAACATAAATGATTCTTCCGTGATTCTTAATTGCTGAAATACAGTTTACAACCACGTTTTTTATATTCTCTAAGTTTTCCGCTACGGATAACGCTATTGTGGCATCTTCTTGATTAATTATTCGCAGTATTTCAAATATGTCTATCTCATCCAAATTTTGAGTCTTTGGGTTGCTTTTTTCTGTTTCCAAGTTATCTAACATATTCTGGCCTCCATTTAATTGGTAAGTTCCCAGTTGGGTTTATTTCTCCTTTTAGGATTTTAAGTAAAGAAGTTAGAATATTTTCATTAAAACCGTATGTGCAAATTCCGTACTCTACTTTGGGAATAAATACGTCATATGGATTTCTTAAAGCAACTAAGATTAGTTTTTTTGTTTTTTGGGACATTTTGCTTATTAACTCAACCAATTCTGAATGCAAATATGCATTTTCACTTAGCACCAAGATATTTTTGTTTTTAGAATTTTGAATTATTTCTTTCCTTACCTCATGGTCGATTATTTTACCTGTCTCTAATATGTTTACTTTGGCATTGAGTTCTTTTGATATAGGTTCAATAATATAAGAAATTTGAGTTCTTTTGTCCTCAATTCCGTAAGATAACAACTCTTTATCAAAGTAATAAATTTCATCAATGCTTTTTAAAGGCAAAAATCTTTTATCATGAGACATATTAAGAACAGTGATAGATTTATCAACAATATTTTGAGCTAATTTAATATGTTCTTTTTTACCGACTTCTTCTAAAGATATTTTATTATTGTTTTTCTCTTTCAGATCTGCTGAAATTTTCATTAGAGAGTGGATCCTTTCTAGTGATAAATTTATCTTCTTTTTAAAATTATCATCATTTTTGTACTTATTTAATACAGCGTTTTTGGCTTTTGATTGTTTTTCAAAAGAATGGCAAATACTAACTATGTTCATTCCTGAACTAAGTGATTTTATTACGGCCTCTTGAGCTGTATAAAAGTTTGCTACTCCTCCCATTTCAAAATCATCGGCAATTAAGACACCTTTGTATTTTAGTTCTTCTCTTGCCAATCCTGTTAAAATCTCTTCTGATAAAGATACAGGCTCCTTTTTCTTTTGTATCTTTGGAAGGTACACGTGAGTTGGCATCCATGAAGGGGAATCAATGTTTAAAAATGGGAATAGCTCTGTTGAAAGAAGGTCGCCTTTGCTTGATTCACCCTGGGGAAGATCTAAATGAGGATCTATGTTGACGTTTCCTATACCAGGGAAATGTTTTAGGCAAGAAAGTACACCTCCGTCATGCAATCCTTTCACATATTCACGGGCAAATTTTAATACCACATTTTTATCATCAGAAAAGCTTCTAATTCCAATTACGGAATTCTTTGGGTTATTGTTTATATCAACAACGGGAGCAAGGTTCCAATCAATTCCAACTGACAGCAGCTCTTTTGCAAGCAAATTTGCAGAAATGTAAGCGTTCTCTGGTTGGCTGGTTGCAGTTATGCCCATAGCGCTTGGTACAATAGTAAACCCTTTTTTTAATCTAGTTACAGTTCCACCTTCTTGATCTATGCAAAATAAAGGTTCGTAATCTAAAAAATTTTTTATATCTTCGATAAACTTGCTAAGTTGATATTTATCTTCAATGTTTCGTGAAAAGAAAATGATGGCACCAGGCAAAATTGACTTTAAAGCCTTCATATTTTCGCTATTTAAAGAGGTGCCTTGAATTCCTATTAAGAATAATTTCCCCAAATCCTTCTCTAAATTTTCCATAGTCTTAATCCTCCATATAATAGTATATCTTCACAAAAATCTACGAACTCTTGAGAGCTCTTGTACCATTCGGTTAAATAAGTGTCATCGTTCTCAAAGAAAATTTTTTTGTCCTCTCCCAATAAATTTTCTATATGATCTCTTTGTGTATGGTTTTCTCTATCTATATATTTTCTAAACTCAAATTTTCCTCTTTGTTGAATTAAGTGGCGTATAATCTCTATGGCAACAATAGTAAAATTATCTTTAATTTCAGGGAAAAATTCTAAACCCTTGCACAATTTACCTTCATGTTTAGAAGAATTTGGTATAAAATACCTTTTTCTTAAAATTAAATTAGGGAATTTTTCTTTTATGAATTTGTATAGAATGTTTTCATCTATCCAAGGCGCTCCTATGAAACAGAAAGGTTTAGGAGTGCCTCTTCCTTCACTTACATTAGTCCCCTCTATGAGACAAGTTCCACTGTAAGCCAAGGTACAATCAAATGTTGGAAGGGCTGGCGAAGGTATATTCCACCTCAATTTAGTGTTTTCAAATGATTCTCCTTTCCATCCTTCAAGAGGAATGATTTCAAGATCTAAATCAAGGCCAAGATATTTTTTGTAGTACTTTGCCAATTCACCTGGTGTTAAACCGTATCTTAAAGGAAGCTCATATCCACCAACAAAAGTTGAATATTCTTTTTTTATTCGTGAACCAAAAACAATTCTCCCTAAAGGATTTATTCTGTCTAATACGATGATTTTTTTATTATTTTCTTGGGCAGAAATCATTGTATTAGCTAAAGTGTATATAAAAGTATAAAATCTTAAACCTACATCTTGAATATCGTATACTAATACATCGATATCTTCTAACATTTCTTGCGTAGGCTTTTTGTGCTTTCCATACAGGCTAATGATTGGTATATTATATACAGGATGAATCTGATCTGGATATTCAACTCCATCAGCAAGACCATATAATCCATGTTCAGGTGTAAATATTTTTCTTACATCTACTCCATTTTTCAACATTATTTCTATACCATCTTCCATATTTTTGTTAACAAAGGAATAATTTATTACCAAACCAACTTTTTTGTTTTTGAATTTTGAGAATCCATCTTTTTCCATTATATCCAAACCTTGAAGAATCATTTTATAGTCTCCTCCACTTTTTGATTATATATATTGTATATTAAGTCATAACAATATGTCAATTTTATTTTTTCTAATTAAGAGTGATTATTCAGAATTACAGGCAATTATTTTGGATTATAGGGCTATATCTCATTATTTCTAATTTGCAAAAGAAAAAATATAGTAGTATAATTTATTAAAAAGTGGAAATACTCAAATTAAAGTCATTACTTTAATACAAATTTAATTCTTTTTTTGATTTGACATTTTTTAAATTATTTGCAAAATTCTGGTATTATATCAATTATAAGAAAAGATAGAAATCATGAAAATCTGTGTATTTGTTAAAAAAGTTCCACCTACATAATATAGTCAAGGTACATAATAAACTTAAGATAGACGAATAAACAGAAAAAGTGTAAAAAGCGAAACAAAATTCAAACGTGATTCTGTAGGATAAATAGGTTGAACTCAAAAAAGATATCAAGAATGAGGAGAAACTAGTTAAAAAGAGATTTTGAGAGGCATACATTATTTCCAACTCTATGGATGAGGAACGTGGTAAAAATTTACTAAAGAAGGTTTTAGAGTTTCTAAAGAGACTATCCCAAAAAATTTTAAGGAGGGAACAAAGATGAAAAAGATACTGTTGTTTGTAGTGATTTCTGTTTTAAGTGTAGTTTCATTGGCAAGCACTCTGTCAATGATCATGGATGTAACAGGACCGTTTTCAAGAAATTTCAACCCCTTTTTTTCAGGTGGAAGTAATTTCTCTGCAAGAGGTTTTATTTATGAAACTTTGTTTTATATTAACGGATATACTGGCGAGATAGTTCCGTGGTTAGCTACAAATTATGAATGGTCTGATGATTATTTGGAACTTGAAGTCACATTAAGGGAAAATGTAAAATGGTCTGATGGAAAGAATTTTAATGCTGATGACGTAGTATTTACTTTTAATATGATTAAAGCTTACCCCGCTTTGGATATTGGTGGTGTTTGGCAAAAAGGTTTGAAAGAGGTAACTAAAGTAGATGATCAACATGTGAAGTTTGTTTTATCTCAAGTTGATACACTTATATATACAGATATTTTTAACGTATACATCGTCCCTCAACATATCTGGAGCACTTTAAATGACCCAACTACCTATACTGCTGAAAACCCTATTGGAACTGGTGCTTACTTGATAGGACGATTTACTAGCCAAGTTTATACTTTGGAGAAAAATCCAAATTATTGGCAGGAAGAAAAGGTGAAAGTTAGTACTATTAGAATTCCAGCCTTTACTGGAAATGATGCTGCTCAATTAGCTTTAATGAATAAAGAAATTGATTGGGGAACCTTGTTTTTTCCAAATATTGAGAATATATTTATTAAAGCCGATCCAGAGGAAAGAGGTTATTGGCTTCCTGAAGGTAACCCAGTCCTACTTTTCTTCAACCTTGATGATGAAAGGTTTAAAGATGAGAATTTCCGAAAGGCAATCGCTTTAGGAATAGATAATGAACAGCTGGTACAGTTAGGAATGTCGAATTTAGCAACTGTTTCCAATCCTGTACTAATAAAAGGTGGTTTCTCAGAATTAATCAATGAGAATTTAAAACATTTGTGGTATACCAAAGATACTGAAAAAGCAAAAAAGATGTTAAGTGATTTGGGATATAGTATTGGCAGAGATGGTATATTCTCTGATGCTAGAGGAAATAAATTGAGTTTTGAATTGATAGTACCTGCTGGTTGGACTGATTGGATAGCAGTGTCACAAGTACTTTCATCCCAGCTGAAACAAATAGGGATAGATGTAGTTGTATCCCAAGTTGATTTCGGATTGTATTTAGAGAGAATTAGAAATAAAGACTTTGAATTGGCTTTGAGTTGGGTGAATTATGGTATAAATCCTTACTTTTTCTATGAAAGGTGGTTACATTCCACAAATGCATACAGTGGTGACAACAGAGGTGGCTGGATTAGCTTAACGACGGATTCTTTGTTAGAAATTTTTAGGAATACTTCAGATGAAAAAGAGAGAGAACTTGCTATTTCATCACTTCAACTAATCGCTTTGCAGGAATTTCCATCTATTCCTTTGTTTTACAATCCAACATGGTTTGAATACACTACCTATAATTTTGAAGGATGGCCTAATGAGGAAAATCCATATGCTTTACCAACTATAACCGGAATGGATAAGGCATACATTATAATGAACTTGGAACCTGTTAAGTAAATTGATTCAGGGAATAATAACGACCCGCCCCTTTTGGGGCGGTTTTTGGAGGTATAACGTATGAAATATTTGAGAGAAAAGATTTTCTTTTTTGTAATTGCTTTAATTGCTGCACTTACAATCAACTTTATATTGCCAAGGTTGATGCCCGGCGATCCAGCAGAAAGAATACTTTTAAGAATGGGTGGAGAGGTGCAGCCTGAAGCAGTTGACGCAATGAGAATAGCGTTGGGCGTCGATAAAGAAACACCTATACTCAAACAATACTTCTCTTATTTAAAAAATACTTTAACTTTTAATTTTGGTGTGTCGTATTCATATTACCCTGTTGAGGTAAAGGATTTAATTTTTTCATCTTTACCATGGACTATTGGGCTTGTGGGAATTTCAACGGTAATCAGCTTTATTTTAGGAACTTCTTTGGGAATAAGAGCGGGGTGGAAAAGAAATACACCATTTGATTCTTTTGTAACAATCATTGGCCTAATAATTAGAGGTTTTCCATATTTTTGGTTAGCCTTGATTTTGCTTTATGTTTTTGGATTTATGTTAGGAGCATTTCCACTTTCAAATGCTTATTCAACACAAGAATTTTTAACTGGATGGCGATTTGTAGGAAGTGTGTTATATCACGGATTTCTTCCCGCTCTTACATTAGTCTTAGCTTCCTTAGGTACCTGGATCTTAACCATGAGAAACAATATGATATCAACACTTTCAGAAGATTTTATAGTGGTTGCCGAAGCTAAGGGTCTGAAAGATAAAGAGATTATGAATAGGTATGCAGCAAGAAACGCGCTTCTTCCCAGCGTAACTTCTTTTGGTCTTTCTTTAGGTTATATAGTAGGCGGAGCATTATTGACAGAAATTGTTTTTTCATATCCTGGAATAGGATATTTAATGTATAAGGGTGTTACTAGTCAGGATTACCCGCTAATGCAAGCCATTTTCTTCATTATATCTTTATCCGTTTTGTTAGCTAACTTTTTGCTTGATTTTATTTACATTTTCCTAGATCCAAGGACAAGGGGTTGATAGTATATGATAAAAAAGCTAAACAAAAAAGCCATTGTGGGGTTATCAATAATATTATTTTTTGTTATAGTAGCTGTATTCGCTCCTTTTTTTGCACCTTATAATCCCAACGATTTTGTAGGATCCCCATATAGTCAGCCTTCATTTAATCATCCGCTAGGGCTTGATAGGATGGGAAGGGATATATTATCTCAATTGATTTATGGAACGAGGCTTTCTTTAATAGTTGGGCTTTCAACAGGGGCTTTGATGACGAGTATTTCAGTATTAATAGGGATGACAGCTGGATACTTTGGAGGATTAGTTGATAGGATACTTTCCACAATAATAGACGTTTTTATGGTAATTCCGGGTTTGCCTTTAATGATAGTTATAGCTTCTTACATAAGGATTAGGGGAGTTGTACCTATTATTTTAGTAATAGCATTCACAAGTTGGGCTCCTGGAGCGAGGGTTATAAGATCACAAACCCTGACAATGAGGAGTCGCGAGTTCATCCTTGCTTCAAAAATAACAGGTGAAAAAAGTGGAAGAATAATCTTTTCTGAGATCATGCCGAACATGTTTTCTTTGCTTTCTTCTAACTTTTTTATGGCATGTTTAACTGCGATTGTTGGAGAAGCTTCATTAGAATTTCTTGGATTTGGAGACGTTAGTGCTATAACTTGGGGAACAATGTTGTATTGGGCCCAAAACAGCAGTGCCCTATTAAATAATTCATGGGGCTGGGTTTTGGCTCCTGGAGCAGCTATAGCAACATTAGGTGCCAGTTTTGCTTTGCTTAATTTCTCTATTGATGAGATTACAAATCCAAGACTAAGAGGGGTGTGAGTAGTGCTTTTAGAAGTCAAAAATTTAAATGCAGGATATAGAAGTAACAATAAAATAGTGAAGGCAGTTAAAAATGTAAGTTTCAACGTGGAAGAGGATGACTTCTTAGGAATAGCGGGCGAATCAGGGTGTGGTAAATCTACTTTACTCTTCTCTATTCTCAAACTTTTAAAAAAACCAGGTGAAATTTTTGAAGGAGAAATTATATATAAAGGTGAAAATATTCTAAAAATGGATAAAGAAAAGCTCAGAAAGAAAAGATGGGTAGAATTTTCGTTAGTCACCCAAAGTGCAATGAATGCTTTAAACCCTGTTTATAAGATAAAAGATCAGATTATGGATGTAATATTCGAACATAGTAACTACTCAAAAAGTGAAGCGATAGGTATGGTTGAAAAAGTCTTACACATGGTTGGAATCCAAAAAGAAAGAATGGAAAGTTATCCTCATCAATTATCCGGAGGAATGAAACAACGAGTGGCTATAGCAATGGCTTTGGTTTTTTCTCCATCATTAGTTGTAATGGATGAACCAACGACATCGCTTGATGTTGTCGTTCAAAGATCTATTATGGAACAAATAGATGAGATAAGGAGAAAAAATAGATTTTCAATTATTTTTGTAACCCACGACATATCTTTGTTATTTGAGCTATCAAAAAGGATTTCAATCATGTATGCAGGAGAAATGGTTGAAATAGGTCCCACTAAAGCCGTATATTCGAGCCCATCGCATCCATACACCGAAGGATTAATAAATTCTTTTCCAAGGTTAACTGCTGTATCAAAAGAATATAAGGGAATACCCGGCAGAATACCAGATCTCTCAAAAGAAATAAAAGGATGCCCATTTAAAGAAAGGTGCACATACAGAAAAGATTTATGTGATAAAAAACCAGAATTTAAAGAGGTTACTCCAGGGAGGTGGGTTGCATGTCATTTTCCCCGGTAATATCTTTTGATAATGTAACAAAGAAGTTTTCTGTAAGAAAAGGATTTAAAACTCAATATGTTCATGCTCTGAGAAATATTTATTTGGATGTTTTCCCAAAAGAAATCATCTCAATAGTTGGAGAAAGTGGTTCAGGTAAGACTACTTTGTTACGGGTATTATCTCGTATTTACTTGGAAAATAACGGAAGTATAAAATTCAAAGGTGAAATAATTCCTAAAAAATTTAAAAGGAATGAAGAATTAAAATTCCGAGAACAGATTCAGATGATCTTTCAAGATCCTTTCTCTTCGCTCAATCCAGTAAAAAGAGTGTATCAAATATTAAAAAGACCTCTTGAACTTCACAAATTTGAACAAGTAAACCAAAGGATAAAAGATGTTCTTGAGGAGGTCGAACTTACCCCGGTAGAAAACTTTATCGACAAATATCCTCACGAATTATCTGGGGGCCAAAGGCAGAGAGTAGTTATCGCAAGAGCCATAGTTACAAAGCCATCTGTAATATTAGCGGATGAACCTACTTCTATGTTGGATGTTTCAATTAGAGCGGGTATAATGAAATTAATGTTGAAAATTAGAGATGATCTCGATACAACATATATTCACGTAACTCATGATTTAGCTGCTGCTCGATATATTTCGGATAGAATAGCCGTGATGTATGCGGGTATGATAATGGAAGAAGGAACAGCGGATGAAGTAGTGTTAGACCCATTACATCCCTATACAAAGTTGCTAAGAAAAGCTGCACCTGATCCGGATAAAATAACTTCAGAAAAGTTAGGAAATACTGGAGAAGTACCAGATTTAATTAATCCTCCCAAGGGGTGCCCTTTTGAACCTCGTTGTCAATTTGCTATGGAAAGATGCAAGAATTATTTACCTTCATACTTTCAGGTAGATAACAGAAAAGTGAGATGTTTTTTGTATGATAATAGATAAAGATGGTGTTTTAGAGATTTCTGGGGTAAAAAGTACCCACTTAGCTAATGAGTATGGTACCCCACTGTTAGTGTTGAACGAAGCTCAAATAAGGGAAAATATCAAAAAGTTAAAAAGTGCCTTCGAAAGCGTTGATTATAATAATTATGAAATCGCTTATGCATCGAAGGCATTTTTGAACACGGAGATTTGTAGAATTTTACAAAGTGAGAATGTGTCTTTAGAAGTGGTTTCAGGGGGAGAACTTTATATAGCCTTTCATAGTTCCTTTCCTTCTGGTAAAATTTTCTTTAATGGGAACAGTAAGACTAATGAAGAATTAGTTATGGCTCTGGAGAATGACGTAGGTCACATTATAGTAGATAATGAAGATGAATTTAGAAAAATTGAAAAGATCAGTAAAAAATTAAGAAAAAAGGCAAAAATTTACTTTAGGGTTATCCCCAACATTGCTCCAGACACTCATGAGTATATTTCGACCGGTCAAAAGGATTCCAAATTTGGGATGCCTTTTGATGAAATGTTGAAACTGATTAAATCCATAAAAAATTCTGAAAATTTGGAGATTAAAGGTATTCATGCTCATATTGGTTCTCAAATAAACGAACCAAAACCTTATGTGGAGTTAGTAAAAACTTTTTTTGATCTTTTGAACAAAATAAGAGGAGAAACGGGGGTTGTTTTACCAGAAATTGATATTGGTGGAGGATTTGGTGTAGCACACTCGACTTTTGAAAAAGCTATAGATATTCAGAATGCTATAAAAGAAATTATTCAAGAAGTTAGATTTTTATCAAGTAAATTTCATTATCCTTCTCCAAAAATAATAATAGAACCAGGTAGGTATATTATTTCTAGCGCTGGAACCACACTGTACACTGTCGGGACCATTAAGAGAACCGAAAATAAAAAATACGTAGTTGTTGATGGAGGTATGTCTGATAATATTAGGCCTGCATTGTATGGTGCTAAATATGAGGTGTTTATTGCGAATCGGCCAAAAGATACAATCAACTTAGAAAAGGTTACAATAGCTGGTAGGGCTTGTGAATCAGGAGATATTTTGATTGAAGAGACTTGTCTTCCAGAAATAAAATCGGGAGATTTGTTAGCGATCCCATCTACTGGAGATTATACCTATTCGATGTCAAGTAATTATAATGGTTTTCTAAAACCTGCCATTGTTTTAGTTAACAATGGGAAATATAAGTTGATAACAAGAAGAGAAATTTACGATGATTTAATAAAAATGGATATCGAAAATATCGAATGGAGATAAAAAGTGGTCAATGAATTTATATGTACTCATTTAAAAGATAAAAGGTTTTATGACCCTGATTTTTGGATAGCTAGATTACATAACGCAGATGAAATTTTGATGGATGATTCTGAAATAAAATCATTCAACCATCTTCTTTATAAGAAGATGGTTGAATCTCATATAGAAAACTATTATTACGATTTCTCTAATCCAAAAAATGAAATAACAGCATATGATTTTATAAATGAAATTGAAAAGGTAATGCCAATGGAAAATTCAGAAAAAATAATTGAAGAAAATTTATTTATCAAAGATGGTGGAAAAATAAGACCATTGAAAAAAGATAAGTTAAAAGATTTTCTTTCGAATTTTCAAGATTTCAAAAAAGGGATTTCTGGGAATATTCAAGTATCTTTTGGTTTAATAACTGATAGAAGCGACCTAAAAGCCCTTCCTTTTAAATATCCATTGGGAATAACACCAAATTATCCTTTTCATGATATTACTAGGCTCACTACTCTTTCGCCAGGGGAACCGATTTTAATTTACAGAAAAAGTTTTAAACTAAATTGGTATTTTGTTCAGAGTTCTTTTTATTCAGGGTGGATAAACATCAAAAATTTAACTGCGGTTTCTAAAAAAGAGTTCTTTGATTACAATAAATCGCCAAGAACTCTAATAGTTATGGAAAGTAAAGTTTGTACTGAGGATGTGCCTGCATTTGGCAAATTTCATTTTCAAATGGGGGATAAGTTAGTTTTAGCGAATGAGGATGAAATAAATAGTTTTTATTTTAAAATGAACACCTTATTTCCTGAAGGGTGTTATCCGGTAAAAATCCCTCTTAAAAGAAAATTGACCAATGAAAAGTATGGGATTTTTCCAATTCCCTCAGCAAAAGAAGTAAAAGCTTCTTTCCCTGATCTCACGCAGAAAAATTTAATTAAACAAGCATTTAAAATGGTTGGTGAAAGATATGGCTGGGGGGGAAGTGATTACAATAGAGATTGTTCGCGTTTCATAATGGATATATTTAAGTGTTTTGGAGTATATTTACCAAGAGATAGTAAGTATCAAGAAATCATGACTCCTGCTGAAAGAACTTCTTTCCCTCAGCAAACAGAGGAAAGAAAAATAATATTGGATGGTTTAAAAACCGGGGATATTCTTTTTATGAAAGGTCACGTTATGATGTATCTAGGTAAATTCGGAAATGAATACTATGTAATACATCAAGGGGCGGGCTTTAAGCAGAAAAAGCCTAATGGAGATCTTGAGAATTTCGATATTCATGGTACATTTATTATGCCTCTTTCTGTTTATACCTTAAATTCGAGTACTACTTATTTGGACTCTCTTTCATCGGCTGTAAAAATCACACAAGGTCTTAAAATATAAAAATTAACAGAGGTTATATCTTTCTATATTTTTGGGTGGGGCATATTTTTTAAAGTAATGAAGAGAAGTTTTATTTGATTAAAAAATACTTTCTAGCTAATAATGCCATTTGTTCACTTACATCAAAGTTCAACGGGTGTAATGAATAATTAAGCATAAATTCTTGAAATTTTTGTAAGTAGTATTCAGATTTAAAAAGGCTTCCACTCAAATAAAGATCTTTTATATTCAAAGAATCTAAAATCTTTTTACATCTTAAAGTTAAATCAGAAATACCTTCATTAATTATTTCTTCAACAAGATTTGTTGGCTTTTCTAAAGCTTTTTTGGTGAAAGAAGAAATGATTGTTTTAAAATCTTTTCTCCCTTGTAAAGAGGTAAGAGCTTCAATCTCTTCACAAGAGTAGAATTTTAGAAGTCTATTAAAAATAGGATCGAATTCTCTTAATTTGTCTTTGTATCTGAAAGCTTCTTGAATAATTCTTGTTGATATCCAAAAACCTCCTCCTACATCATCAAAAAGATGCCCCCAGCCACCACTTCTTACAATACTTTGATCTTCATTCATACCCATGATCATAGACCCAGTACCAGCAATAACAATCGCTAAACTATTTCCTTTAAAAAGAGAATAGAGAATAGATTCACCATCGTTATATACGAAGATGTTGTTGATGTCAAAAATTTCCTTAAAAATATCTAATAGTTGTATTTTTCTTTGGGATGTTCCAGCACCTGAGAAACTTACTACTATTCCATCAACTTCGGTTATTTTTGTTTTAACTGTACTTATAATACTTTTCAGTCTTTCTTGATCAACAGAGGTGAGATTGACACCTGTTTCTATCTCAATTTTTTTTAATATATCTCCACTTTCGTTGATCAAACTGGCAGCTATGTGAGTACCACCACCGTCTATTCCTAAAAATTTCATTTTTATCACCGCTTTTGAATTTTTAAGATGGAATTAAGCTATAAAAATCATTTACAATATTAATCTTTTAAGCTTCCTTGTGTAAGCCCTGCGATAATATACTTTTGCGAGATAGCAAATACTATAATTGTTGGCAAAAGAGCTATTACAATTCCAGCAGCCAGCACATTCCACTGGACACCTGCCTTTGATACAATAGAATATAACCCTACAGGCACCGTATATTTATCAGATGTATTTAAAAACATAACCGCAGTAAACAGCTCATTCCAGTTATTTACAAAAGAGAAACTGAGAATAGCCGATAAACCCGGCAACATTAAGGGAATAGTGATTTTGAATAGAGATTGAATTTCATTACATCCGTCAATTAAAGCGGCTTCCTCGATGCTTTTTGGAATTCTATCAAAAAATCCCTTAGCCATTATTGTACTAAAGGCTGCTCCAAAACCACTATAAATTATTATTAGGCTGGTGAGTTTATTGATTAAATTTAACTTTGAAAACATGGTATATTGCGGGACCATGATTAAATAAGTTGGGATCATCTGAGAAAAAAATAAGAATAATATAATAGGATATTTCCATTTAAATTCCTTTCTTGAAAGTATATATCCGCTTAACATGGCAAATATTGTTGAAACAAAGGAAGCACCTATAGATACGAAAATACTGTTTACAAAATATCTTTTAAAATTGACAAATTCAAATAATCTCTTGTATCCAAAAAAAGTGGGATTATTTGTCCAATACCTAACTGGAAAGGAGTATATTTCCTGTGTAGGTTTTAACGAAGTTATTACAATCCAATATAACGGAAAAATTGCAAAAACAAAAAACATAGAGAGCAAAATTATACGTATAACTTTGGGGAAAATTTTTTTCTTCATAGGCTGAACTCACCTTTAGAAGTTAATTTTAAGTACATCATAGTATAAATGAAAAAAATTAAAATGATAACTACACCATGTGCTGCAGCTTTACTATAGTCGGATTCATAAAAAACCGTATTTATCATTTTTACAGCCAAAATCTCAGTGCTTCCAGCAGGGCCGCCACGTGTCATGCCGTAAATGATATCAGGGAAATTCATAACCCATATAGTTCTCAATAAAATGGTATTTATAAGAGTAGGTTTTATGTATGGTATAGTGATATTGAAGAGCTTGGTGAAGTAACCCGCACCGTCGATTTCCGCTGCATCGTAAAGAGAATCAGGGACAGACTGTAATGCTGCTAAAATCATGATGGCAAAAAAAGGTATTCCATACCAAACATTCACTAAAATAACAGAGAACATCGCTAACGAAGGGTCCGAAAGAAAACTAATGCCTTCTTCAATGATTCCAATTTTTATTAGTATATCATTGATCACTCCAAATTGCCCGTTTAACAACCATGACCATATTAAACCTATGGCAAATCCTGAAATTGCCCATGGATAAAAGACTAATCCTGCATATACGCCTCTACCTTTAAAAGGTTCTTTCATTAAAAGGGCTAAAATAAAACCCAAGATTAACTGGAAAAATACAGAAAATATAACCCATTTCAAAGTGTTCCAAATAGTATCAATGTAAAAAGGGTCGGAAAAGATGGTTTTAAAGTTTTCAAAACCTATCCATTCAATATTTTGGAAGTTATAAAGGGAGTAATTTTTAAAAGATAACATTACCCCACTGATAGTGGGGTATAAAATGATAAAAGATATTAATAACAAAGTGGGCAATAGCAAGAAAAAAATAAATTTTTTTCGTCTCAATTAGACCACCTAATTAATGCCGGCGTCTTTCCAAAAATCAGTCCACTGCTTCAGGCAATTTTCTACAGAAAGTTTTCCGAGCAATACTTGTTGCATTGTTTTTTCCTGGAATTCATTCCACTTTCCCCAATTTTTATTATCTAAGGGGTATTCTGTGAATTGATAATGTTCCGGATCGTCAAACATTTTGGTCCAACCTTCAAAAAGGTCTGAGCTGAAATACGAATCGTAAGTATAGACTGATTGTAAAACTGGTAAAGCACCATAACTCTTGCTCCAATAACCATTTATTTCAGCTGAAGCAACGAATTTAATGAATTTCCAAGCCAAATCTTTATGTTCTGAGTAAGTAGGAATTCCCCAGCCTACGAATCCAAAGGATGGATAAACTTTTCCACTTGTACCTAACGGAAGTGGAGAAGTTTTATATTGGCCAGGTTGAAGCATTTCATTTAACATGCCTGTGGTATCAGGGTCTTGAAATAGTAGTGGTGTTATACCCGAAACAAACGAATTAACTTGCTCATCCCATCCCCAATTTATTGAATCTTTTGGAGCTGTGTCTTTATACAAACTAACATAGAAATTTAACGCTTCAATTGCTCTTGGGTCTTCAAAAATAATTTCACCAGATTTAGTTAAATACATATTATTTGGATCTATGTCATCAAAGAATGAAGTTAAAACAATATCAATAAAAGCCGTTGGATAGCCCTTTCCTCTAAAAGCGAAACCGTATTGATTTTTTCCAGATTCTGTTAATTTTTTTGATATTTCATACAATTCCGTCATTGTTTTTGGATAACTTTCAATCCCATATTTTGCTAAAATATCCGGTCTGTAAAAGAGCGCTTTTACAAATACACCATGGGGTAGCAAGTAAGGTCTACCCTGGTAAATGCTAGCTGCTTCTAAAACCCCCTCGACCATGTCATTTTTTTCAGGCCAAGATTCGATATAAGGAGTTAGATCTTCTAACTTCCCCATAGCAGCTAATGCGCTTAAATCCCAGTCCCCTATCTCTATAATATCAAGCGGTTGTTCTGTACTTACCATTAAATTTATCTTTTGATAGGCTGTTTCGTATGGTGGTGAAATAACATTAATTTTCACCCCAGGATTCAAAGTTTCAAACATTTGTATTATATTGTTTAAGGTAGGTGTTCTGTAGGGACTTGAAAATGCTTCAATAAGATTTAAAGTTATAACTTCTTCAGAAAAAATGAACAAACTAACCATCAAAACACAGATTAAAACAAGTAATTTTTTCATAAAACACACCCCCTAGTTTTATAAGTTTTGTTTAATTATATCATATCAGTAGAAAAGTCGAACACTTTAAAAAATAAACATGATATAATACAACAAAACAGTGATTGATAATAAAGTAATTACTTTATCTCATATTAAAAAGGAGGAGTTCTGATGAACTTATTTCTTAGACCTAATCCAAAACCTAAAAAGTTAGTCTATGAAGGAGCAAATATTCATTTTGAAAGTTCAAAGTTTTCTATCTTCAAAAATTTTGAAGAAGAAAATTTTGTTAAGATTTTTCCAAGTGAACAGTTTGTCTTTGTAAAAGGCTCTGATAGAGCGGACTTAAAAATAGAATCTATTGTTTCTCCCTCTGAAAAGGATTTAAATGAATTTATCGAAAGTAACGATATAGAGTTAAGCATCGATATTATGGATGTAGAAAGTTATTTAATGAAAGTGAAAGAAGAAAATAGAACGGTTAAAATCTTTTCTAAATCAAAGAAAGGTATTTTCTATGGGCTACAAACCCTAAGGCAACTTATTGATTTTGAGAATAAACTTCTACCTGTAGTTGAGATATTCGATTCTCCATCTTTTAAAATGAGAGGAATAATTGAAGGTTTTTATGGGGAACCATGGAGTCATCAAAACAGATTGGATATGATAAATTTTTGTGGAAGAAATAAAATGAATACCTATTGGTACGCTCCAAAAGATGATCCATATCACAGGGAAAAATGGCGAGAGGATTATCCAGAAGAAGAAATGGAAAAAATAGATCAGCTAATAAAAGTTTCAAAAGATAATTTTGTCGATTTTGTATTTTGTGTAAGCCCCGGTCTCAGCATGAAATTTAGCGATCAAAAAGAGTTTGATTTATTGTGCAAAAAATACTATGAAATTATAAGTAAAGGTGTAAAAAAATTTGCTATCCTTTTCGATGATATTCCTGAAAAGTTGAATTATGAAGAAGATGAAAGAAAGTTTGAAGGTAATTATGGTTTGGCTCAGATATATATAGCAAACAAGTTATACGAGTTTTTAAAGGGAAAAGATTCAGAGGCTAGTCTGTACTTATGCCCAACTGAATACTGGCAAGAAGAAGATTCAATGTACAGAAGGGCGATAAAAGAACACTTAAATCCTGAAATTCCTGTAATATGGACGGGGAAGGGTGTATGGTCAAAAAGGGTGACCAGAAAAAACGCAGATAAGATTTCAAACCAGTTTGGCCATGATTTGATCTTATGGGATAATTATCCGGTAAATGATGCAGATCAAGGAGAACTTTTCTTAGCCCCTTTAATGAACAGGGAAAATGACTTGTGTATATCAAAAGTAAAGGGGATTATCTCAAATCCGATGAACCAGCCCTATGCATCAATGCTTGCCTTGCAAACAATAGCAGATTATCTTTGGAACTTGCAAGGGTACGATCCTTGGTGTTCTTGGAACAAGTCTGTTTTTAATTTGGTAGGGTCAGACTTTTTTGAAGATATGAAATTATTCAGTGAAAATTTTCTAAAATCGAGAATTTTTGAGGAGACATCATTTAAGTTAAAAAGTCTAATAAAAGAATTCAGAAACGATCCCTTGAATAAGGAAAAAGAGTTAAAGGAATACTTAGAGAGATTGAGCAATCTTGAAGGAAAATTGAAATATATGAAAGACAAAAAGTTATATGAAGATATACATCCATGGTTAAAAAAGCTCTCTCAGCTTGCAGGAGTCGCTAGTAACCTGATTAGCTCCAATGAAAAAATTGATATAAAAAACGAGGTAGATAGATTAGGTTCTTATGTGGTTTGTGATGGCATTTTAGAAAAATTTATAAAAGAATTTTGAAGGGCAGTGATGATTTGAAAGAAAAAGATATTGAATCTTTAAACGAAATTGTTTTATCAGGAGTAAATAATGTATATACAGGGGCATCCGTTTTAATTGGTAAAAAAGAAAAGATATTGTATAAAAATGTTTTTGGAACAAAGGATGAAAAAGAAAGAGTTACTCAAGAGGACATCTTTGATTTAGCAAGTGTTACCAAAGTTGTAGGAACTGCAACCGCAGTGATGAAACTAATAGATGAAAAACAAATAAAATTAGAAGATAAAATTGGCAAATTCATAGAGGTAAGTAGACCAAAAAGTGAAATTACTATCTTTGAATTATTAACTCATACTTCTGGAATGCAGGCTTATTCAAATCTGTGGGAAAAGTATAGTGGGGAAGAGTTGCTTAAACACATAATCAACATTCAACCCCAAATAAACCCTTACAAGTGTTATGAATATTCTTGTTTGAATTTTATAACACTTATGAAAATCGTTGAAGAAGTTACTCAAAAGCATTTCAAAGAGTATGTCGAAGATATTTTTAAAAAAACAGGAATGGGAAATACTTGTTTCAATCCAAAGGATAAGAAGAAAGCCGTTACTACTTCTATCAGAGAAGGTAAAAGGTTAAAGGGTGTGGTCGAGGATGAACTCGCCTACTATTTAGGTGGAGTGAGTGGAAATGCAGGTTTGTTTTCTAATGCCAATGATTTAAGGATTTTCATAATTAATTTGTTAAATGGGGAAATAGTTTCAAAAGACACTTTTAATCTTTTTACAACTACATTGGTAAAAAGAGGAGAAAGTACTACTCATATAGGTTGGATGGCTCCACCTGTTGCAGGATGTCAATACTCACTTGATAGCACAGGATTCGGCCACAATGGTTTTACAGGCACATCAATTTGGATTAGAAAAGATGGATTATTTTCTATATTTTTGACAAATTCTGTTTACTACGATAGATTCTTAAAAAAACCTGAATTGAACGTGATAAGAAATAAAATAAATAATATAATTTTTGGAAAAGATTATTAACATATAAACACTTTAGAAATAAAAGGAGAAGATATTATGTTGGTAGTAGGTTTAATGTCAGGAACATCACTGGATGGAATAGATGCTGCACTAGTTGAAATAACAGAAGAAGGGCCACAAAAGTTAAATGTAAAAGTTGTTAATTTTATAAATACACCGTATAGTAAAAAAATGCGAGAAAAAATTCTAGAATGTTCAGATCCCAAAACGGGCAGCGTCGATAAAATCTGCAGATTAA
This sequence comes from Petrotoga olearia DSM 13574, assembly GCF_002895525.1. GTDB lineage: Bacteria > Thermotogota > Thermotogae > Petrotogales > Petrotogaceae > Petrotoga > Petrotoga olearia. The sequence goes on along the minus strand of NZ_AZRL01000001.1, from coordinate 10,187 downwards.
ATTTTCAGCTTGGCGAATTGTTTGCCCAAGCTGTCAAGGAAGTTGTTGAATCAAAAGGTTTGAATATGCAAGATGTTGGTTTAATAGGTTCCCATGGGCAGACTATATACCATTATGTAAGTGATGATTTTATCTCCACTTTTCAAATAGGTGAAGCTTGTGTAATAGCAGAAAGGACTCAGGTTACAACCATTAGCAATTTTAGGGCAAGAGATATTGCAGCCGGAGGTCAAGGAGCCCCGCTTGTACCTTATGTTGATTATATTTTGTTTAAAAATGATGATTACAACAGGGTTATGCAAAATATCGGAGGAATAGGAAACTTCACCTATATACCAAAAAAAGCCAAGATAGAAGATATAAAAGGTACCGACACAGGTCCAGGGAATATGCTTATAGATGGAGTAGTTCAGATTCTAAGCAACGGCGAGCAAAGTTATGACAAAGATGGAAAGATTAGTAAAAATGGGAAGATTTCTGATACGCTTTTAGCAGAACTAATGGCTCATCCTTTTATAAAAAAAGAGCCTCCCAAAACCACAGGAAGAGAAGTTTTTGGGTTAAAGCATGCCCAAGAGATAATAAACAGAGGAAAAAGCATGAAATTAAATGACGAAGATATTGTTGCAACCGTAACAGCTTTTACCGCTAAATCCATTGCCGATGCCTATCTAAGATTTATAGGCACTAACATAGACCAAGTTATAATCTCTGGTGGTGGAAGTTATAATTCTACATTGATATCGATGATAAAATATTATGTAAAAAAGATGATAGGAGAAAAAGCTGCCGTGATGGTTTTAGAAGAATTAGGTTTTTCAAGCGATGCTAAAGAAGCGGTAGCTTTTGCTATATTAGCTTATCAGACTTACAAAGGAAGAAAAAATAATGTACCTCAAATAACTGGGGCCAAAAGGTTTGTTATTCTAGGTGAAGTGGTTCCCGTAGATGAAAATAAAAATGTTGACAAAACACTATTTTGATGATATAATCATTTTTAGATTTTGAAGAGTTTTTATTTTTTCCGGGTTAGCTCAACGGTAGAGCGGGTGGCTGTTAACCACTAGGTTGGGGGTTCGAATCCCTCACCCGGAGCCACCATAGTCGTATCATCCCCTCATAGCAGCGAATTAGTTCGCTGCTTTTTTGTTTTTGAATCAAAATGATATAATTAAAATTAATTATAGAATGAACAAAATACTAAAAAAGAGGTGATATCAATTACTCCAAAGTTTTCAAAAACATTGAAAAAAGCGAAGATAGAATTTGACAAAATCCATCATTTTTTGGTGAAAGATCCTTTGGTGAAAGAAACCCTGTTTACTTCAAGTTCGAAGTTTTATTCTGTTTTAAGAGCGGTTAACTTATTTTTTTCTTTTGTTGTGTTTATTCCTATTATAGGAAGCATTTGGGATTTTAACTTACCACATTTTTTAGGATATCTCTTAAGTGCCTTTGCAGTTTATTTAACATGGGTTTTTGAATGGGTAACTAAGTCTACAATTCTTGAAGAAATTCGTACAGTAACAATAATTCAAATTTCTTTGCATAGTGTTTTTGGTATGTGGTACGGCTTTTATGATTCGTTTGAAATATACGATTTTATTCTTCATATTACTGGAGGTATTTGGCTTTCATTTTTTATTTATCCATTAGTAATGGGTTCTGAACTAATCTGGACCAAAATGAAAATGCCTTTTTTCTTTCTAAAAATATTTATTGTTACCTTTTCTATTGTTATGACATTGGGAGTATTTTGGGAAATAGGAGAATTTATTTCGGATTTAATCTTTAGAGACTATCCTGGATATAGAATGGCTCAAGAAGAAAGCCTTTTCGATACGATGACGGATTTTATAGGAAACTTGATAGGGAGCATAGCTGGAATATTTATTTTTTGGAACACTCTGAAAAGACTGAACAAATCCCGTGATATGGATTCCTTATTAGAAAGAATTGGATCAGCTTTAAGAGACTATGTGAATTCTTTTTAAAAGCTTCTATACCAGCAAATTGGAAAATTATTGAAGTTATAGTGTTGAACTGGGTGAAGGTGGAACAGTCTGGACTTATGAAATATTGAATTTTAATTTACAATTGGAGTAATTGTTGAAGGAGTTGAATTAAAATGAACAAAAAAACATTCTTTTCTCTTGATGGAATAAAGATTTTGAATGAAGATATGTTAACAACCCCAAAAATAGAAAACAACAGTATTGACTTAATTGTTACCTCACCTCCCTACAATGTGGATATTAAATATGAATCCCATAACGATAAAATCTCTTATGAAGATTATCTTGAATTTAGCAAAAAATGGTTATCTCGTTGCTATAACTGGTTAAAAGAAGATGGTAGATTTTGCTTGAATATTCCATTAGATAAAAACAAAGGTGGTCAACAAAGTGTGGGAGCAGATTTAACTGTCTTGGCTAAGGATATTGGTTTTAAATATCATTCTACAATCATTTGGAATGAAGGGAATATATCTAGAAGAACAGCTTGGGGGTCATGGTTATCTGCCTCTGCTCCATATGTTATTTCCCCTGTTGAATTGATAGTTATTCTGTATAAAAACAATTGGAAAAAAAGTTCGGGTAGTGGGATATCAGATATTGCAAAGAATGAATTTATAGAATGGACCAATGGGCTTTGGACATTTTCTGGTGAGAGCAAAAAGAAAATTGGACATCCGGCTCCTTTTCCTGTTGAATTACCAAAAAGATGCATAAAATTGTTCTCCTTTGTGGGAGACCTCGTTTTGGATCCTTTTATGGGTTCAGGAACGACGCTATTAGCTGCGTATAAAAACAATAGAAGGGCAATTGGTCTGGAAATTGATGAATCTTATTGTAAATTGGCCAAAAATAGATTAATAAGTGAATGTAAAATTAATGAACGAAAACTATTTGGAGAAAGAAAAAATGAAAAAGTCTAAAACTATTTCTGAACTTGTAATGGATTATTTTAAAAAACATCCAAATGAAGATTTACCACATGGGCCTGTAGTGGATTGGGTTACAAAGGAATGGTTAAAAAACCATGAAAACCCCCCTCGAGATCCGTGGAGAGCTATTAGAAAACTTTATCAGCAAGGAAAATTATTAAAGATAAAAAAAGGTGTCTATAGATACGATCCTGATTGCACTAAAAAAACAGAACTTTTTGAATTTCCTCCAAAAGTGAAAGAAGAAATCTTAAAACGTGATGGTTATAAGTGTGTAGTTTGTGGTATGGGGCTAAAAGATGGTGTAGAATTAGTTGTGGACCATATTATACCCAGAGACAAAGGTGGCTCCAATGATATTTCTAATGGACAAACCTTATGCATGAAACATAATTTGCTTAAGAAAAACTACTCTCAAACAGAAGCTGGAAAAAGATATTTCATTAAAATATACGAAAAAGCTGTCGCTGAAAATGATCATAAGATGATTCAATTTTGCAAAAGAATATTCGATGCTTATGATGAGTACGGAATCAATGGTCATATTCCAAGGCCAAACGGTAAGCCAAAAAACAAACAGTAATTAAAAAGCCTCCCAAAAGAGGCTATGATTAAAAGCTAGTTATATATAAAATTTTTCCTACACTCTTTCCGAAATGGAGAAGGAGGAAAGTTCACATATGAAAAACCTGATATTAGTTAGGCACGCTAAAGCAGAAAAAAGGTCCGCGGAAATTGATGATTATGAAAGAAAGTTGACAAAAGTCGGTAGAAACGATTCTAAAGAAGTTGCAGAATATGTGGCCAAACTTTTAAATAATGTTGATCTTTTGGTTACCTCTCCTGCTTTGAGGGCAAAAGAAACAGCTGAAATCTTTGCAAAGTCTTTTAAATCCAAGCCAAAGATAACAGAAGAAGAGATACTATACGAAGGAGAAGTAGAAGAAATAAGTGAAAAAATTCCAAATATTATTAAGGGTTATAACAATGTGATTATATTTGGGCATAATCCCACTTTTGACGAACTTGCAAAAAAGTTAACTGGTGATGATTTGCATTTGAGAAAGGCAGGAGTAATTTGTATTGAAGGAGAATCATTCGATGATATTTTATCTGGAAAAGGAAAATTAAAATGGATGGTGGATCCGAAGTCAATAAACTCTTAAACGATATTTCAGTAAATCCGTGGATGTTTGTAAAAGAGTACATCGAATATTTTGAAAGGATTAAACATCGCCTTCTAAAAAACATCTCTAATGTTTTAGATGAAGAGAGAGAAGATAGTATTCACGACATGAGAACATCGTGCAGAAGGATAGAAACAATTATAGCTTTTTTAGAAGGATTTTCAAAACACGAAAGCTCTAAGAAAGCTGATAAAGAAGTAAATAAGATAATAAAAATAAGCAATAAATCTAGAGATTATCAAGTTCACTTGGATTTACTTATGAAACTTGAAGGGCGAAATAATGCAGTAACTGATTATTTCGAGAAAAAATATAGTAAAGAAAAAGAAAAGTTGAGAAGTTATTTAAATTCTTTAAAAACTTCGGAGTTAGATAATCTACTAGAAAATTCTTTTAGCTTCTTGGTCCTTGATTTTATACAAAACTTTCAGATAAACGATCCTTATTTTGCTAAACTTTATATAAAAGAATTTAAAGAAGTTTATGAAGAATTTAGAAGTACAGATAGAAGTGATGATAAAAAGCTTCATAAGATAAGGATAAAGATTAAAAACCTGCGTTATAAAGCAGAGGTATTGAGGGCACTGAAAAGTAGCACTTTAGCTGAAGAAGAGATGTTTAAGCGGACTCAAGATATATTAGGCATTCATCATGATTTGATTATTTTGAAGAAAGTGTTGGTAAAAAAATTTCAAGAAGATAATATTCTAGCTTTATTAAAAGAAATTGATAAAGAATTAGTGCAATTAAAAGGGAAGATAGATGTTGAGGTGAATGAAATTTTTAAAAGCTTATACGACAACATTTCTAAAGAAAATCTTTAAATTTAATCCTTATAAAGAGGGTGAAAAAAATGAGTAATTGGATAGGGGTAGATATAGGAGGAACTAAAATACTTGGGACCTTATTTGATGAGAAAGGCAATAAATTGAAGACAGAGAAAAAGAGTTCCAAAAGTTCAAAAGGCAAAGAAAAAGTTGTTGAGCAATTGAAGAAAGTTTTGGATTCTTTGCTTAAAGAGAATAAAGATGTAAAAGGGATAGGAATAGGTGTACCAGGAGTTATAAAAGATGGGAAAATTGCCTTTACTCCAAACATGCCTTTGAACGAATTTAATTTAGCTAAATTTGTTGAGGAAGAGTACAATATCAAAGTGATTATAGAAAATGATGCCAATGCAAGTATGTATGGAGAATGGAAGTTTGGTGCTGCTAAAGGGACAAAAAATGCGGTGGGTTATTTTGTAGGAACAGGAATTGGTGGTGGTTTAATATTAAATGAATCATTATACAAGGGTTCGTTCAATTTCGCTGCTGAGATAGGACACATGAATGTGTACCCCGAAGGCCCTCTTTGTGGTTGTAATCTTCGTGGCTGTTTGGAAAGTTTATCTTCTAAAGTAGCTATCCAAAGAGAAATACTTAGAAAAAAAGAAAGAGGCGAAAAGACCTTAATAAAAAAAACTGATTTGGAAGGCATAGTAAAAAGTTCAACTTTAAAAACTGCTTATGATGAAGGAGACGAACTTGTTAGAAGTGTCTTGAACGATGCCGCAAGATATATAGGAATAAATGCTGGCTCCATCATTAATTTATTAAATCCCGAAGTTATTGTTTTAGGAGGGGGGGTCATGGAAGCTATAGGAGAACAATTGATTCCTATAGTAGTTGAAACAGCCAAGCAGTACTCTATACCTCACATCTTTGAATGTTGTGAATTTAAATTATCAAAATTGCAAGATGATGCTTGCTTGTATGGCGCTTTTTCACTTATTAAAGAAAAAGTTGGTGTATAACAATGGTTGCTGGTGTTATAAACATTGGAACAGAAAATATATCTTTTGATATAGCTCAGAACGATCAAGATGATATCAATATTATAGAAAGTTTAGATTACCCTTTATTCTTGGGTAAAGATACCTTTACAATAGGAAGGATATCTTTTGAAAAAGTGGAGATACTAAGTCAAAAACTTCTAGGATTCAAAAGAGTAGCAGAAGAATACGGAACTAATAGATTGAAGATAGTAGGTACTACCGCTTTGAGGGAAGCAGAAAATCTTGATTTTATTTTAGATCAGATCGAGACAAGAACAGGTTTGGCTATCAATGTTTTAGATGATTATGAAGAGAAATCACATATCTATATGGAATTGATAAGGAATTTTGAAAAATATAAAAGGTACAAAAAGGATGATGTTTTATTTGTTTACATAGGAACGGGAAGTATGGGGTTAGCAACGTATTCTAAAGGTTTGATAGATAATTCACAAAATATAAAAATAGGTTCTGTAAAAGTCTCAGAGATGCTCAGAGCTTTGGAAGAAAACACATTACACTATAGTAATTTAATAAGAGAGTATTTGAGTACATTTTACCACCCAATCAAGGTTTGGCTTAGTAATAAAAAGATCAAAACCTTTGTAACTTGTGGTAATGAAATAGAGTTTTTAGCTGGGCTCTTGGAAAAGGATGAAGAAGAAGTAATGAACGTTTCCCAGGCTGAATTCAATGTTCTTTTTCAGGATTTGAAATCAAAGAATGCCACCGAATTATCCAGAGAATATGATATTTCAGAAAACAAAGCAAATTCGTTATTATCAGCATTGGCTTTTTACCGATTACTTTTAGAAGTATCCGGAGCAGAAAATATTTTGGTTTTTCCAAAGGTTAATTTAAGTAGTAGTTTGTTATTTCAAGTGTTGCTAAGCAGAAAATATAGAAGATTTTTCAATTTATTGGAAAAGAGTACGATCATCTCTTCACGAAATATAGGTAAAAAGTATTCCTATGAGGAGAAACACAGCCAAACAGTAGAAAAATATGCCATGAAATTATTCGATGTCTTAGAACCGGTTCATCAATTGGGTAAAAGACATAGACTTCTTTTGCAAGTGTCTGCAATTTTGCATGACATGGGGAAATATGTAAATATTAAGAAACATTATTTGCATTCGTATAATATAATTAAGGGTTCAGAGATTATAGGTTTAACTTCAAAAGAATTAGATATTGTCTCAAGAATCGCTTACTTTCACAGCGCCCAAGATTTGGAGATTGATGATTATTCATCACAACTGGAAAACATATCAGATAAGATATTGATAACAAAGATGCTTGCCATATTGAGGCTTGCAGACGCCTTAGATGTAGCTCATGAGAGCAAATTGGGAGATATTGAAGTTAATTTAGAAGGTAATCGTCTGATTATAATTACTCATACACCAAAAGAAACTTTGCTAGAAGAGTGGGCATTGAAAAGGAAGGATAATTTCTTCTTAGAAGTCTTTGGAATAGTTCCAGAGTTAGTTAGAAAAATTTAAAGGGATGAGATTTAATGGCAAAAACTAGTAGTAACAAATCTAAAGAAAAGAAAATTGATTTCAACGATTATAAATATTATAACAATAGAGAGTTAAGTTGGTTGGATTTCAATTTCAGAGTGTTAGAAGAAGCCCATGACACAACGAACCCTCTTTTAGAAAGGGTTAAATTTCTTTCTATAACCTCATCCAATCTTGAAGAGTTTTTTATGATAAGGGTGGCTGGTTTGGAAGAACAACTCCAAGCTGGATTCAGCGGAGTCGATATTTCTGGTTTGACTCCCCGAGATCAATTAATGAAGATCTCCCAAAAAACTCATAAAATGGTGGAAATGCAATATAATTGTTTAGAAAACGAGTTATTACCTTCTTTAGATAAGGAGAATATTAAAGTTCTCAAAGTTGATGATATTGATGAAGAAAAAAAAGAGTTTTTAGATAATTATTTTCAAACGACCGTTTTTCCTGTTGTAACTCCAATGGCGGTCGATCAGAGTAGACCATTTCCGATATTACCTGGTAGCGGCATTAATCTAGGCGTGGAGTTGGAAGATGAAAAAGGGGAAACCTTATTTGCCTTTATACCATTACCGACGATTTTTCCTAGGTTTATAAACATCCCTTGTGAGGATGGTACATACTTATTTTTAACAGAAGATCTTTTAAAAATGCATTCTGATTTATTTTTCAGCGGATACAAATTGGTTGAGATCTCTGAGTTCAGAATCACCCGCGATGGAGACCTTTCTATCGACGAGGATGATGCCAGAGATTTGTTAATTGAGATTGAAAGTTCGCTGAAAGAAAGAAGAACAGGCTTTCCTGTCAAATTAGAAATATCCAAAAATATGGGAGAGAATCTGAGAAATTTCCTATTAAATTCACTAAATTTAAGAAGCGATAATATTTTCGAGATATCTAGTTTATTAGATTTAAGTTCTCTTATGGAAATAGCTAATTTAGAAGGACATGAACATTTAAAATTTGAGTATTACTCTCCCCAACCTTCCCCAACTTTTTATGGCAAGGAGGATATTTTTAAGGTAATTAGAGAAAAGGACGTTCTCCTACATCGCCCTTATGAATCTTTTGAGCATGTGATGGATTTTTTAAGGCAGGCAGCGGAAGATCCACAAGTATTGGCTATCAAACAAACTTTGTACAGAGTTGGGAAAAAATCTCCAATCATAGATTACCTTATAAAAGCCGCAGAGAACGGTAAACAAGTTACCGTTGTGGTTGAAGTCAAAGCCAGATTTGATGAAGAAAATAATATCCAATGGGCTAAGGAGTTGGAAAAAGCCGGTTGTCATGTAGTTTACGGACTTGTCGGATTAAAAGTACATTCAAAACTTTTGTTGATTGTTAGAAAGGAAGAAGGTGGGATCAGAAGATACGTTCATATGAGTACAGGAAATTACAATTACATAACTGCAAGATTGTATGAAGATATAGATTTTTTTACTTGTAAGGAAAGTTATGCTCAAGATGTATCGGCACTTTTCAACATCTTAACGGGTTATTCAAAGCCTCCAACATGGAAAAAATTGGGGGTTGCTCCCACAAGTTTGAGAGAAACTTTTTTACAGTGGATTGACAACGAAATAGATGTGGTTAAAAAAGGTGGAAAAGGGAAAATAATAATAAAAGTGAATTCCTTGCTAGATGTATCTATAATTAAAGCGTTATACAAGGCATCTATGGCCGGTGTGAAAGTTAACTTAATCGTCAGAGGAATATGTGCTTTAAAAGTAGGGATAAAAGGAGTTAGTGAAGGTATAAAAGTCAGAAGTGTAGTGGGAAGGTATTTAGAACATAGTAGAATATTTTATTTTGAAAATAACGGATTACCTAAATTATTTATATCAAGTGCCGATTTAATGCCTCGAAATCTGGATAGAAGAGTTGAAACCTTGATACCAATAGAGCAAGAAGATCTAAAGCAACGATTGATAGATGTATTGAACCTTTATTTAAAAGATAATTTCAAAGCAAGAGAGTTACAACCGAATGGAGAGTATAAAAGATCAACTAGGAAAAAGTCGAAAATTTTTATAGTTCAAGAAGAGCTAATGAAGGAAGCAAAGAAAAAGTTTAGAAAGTTTATAAAAAAACAAGAAGTAGACAAGTTTAACTTTCCAAAATTAAAATAAAAAAGGGCTAAAAGCCCTTTTTAATATATGAAAAACACTCTGGCTTCACCCGGATTGATTGTTACTCTTAAATGTGTATCCTGAACATTCCAAGAGCTTTCTCCTCTCCTGAGTTTGACAGTTACAAAAACGTAAGAATTCTAAAACAGGCATGAATAATTGCAAAAAAGCGTTTTTTGCTTTCTCTGTTTTCCAAAAGTGTCACTACATGCCTTTCTTTTCCTTTGTTTATCAGTGTTTTAGTCTTATACTTTTGCTTTGCTCCTTTCTAATCCTTTAATTTCCTTATTTTCGTTCTGTAGTTTTAGTTTCTCTATGAATTCCTCATATGGTGTTACCACTTTTGGAATTGGTATATTAAGTATCTTCAATATCTTCTGAGCTAAAAGATTCATGTTAGTCCTAATGACTAAATGCTGTTCGTTGGCTTTAATATCTATGTATTCCATGTTTTTAATCGCTTCTCTTATCTTTTCGTGTGAGTATTCTATATTATTTCTTTCTAGTTCTAATTCAAGCGTTCTTTGCATTATGTAAGATACGAAACTCATCACTATGTGTCCCTTTATCCTTTTCTGT